>NZ_JBQXXK010000001.1:0-113067 GCF_052656625.1 Melioribacter sulfuriphilus
TCTTGCTATTACTTGTGTAGTATCGTTTGCATCGATTTTTCCAAAGACATATCTGCTTAAATCATAACTCGTTGTATCCTTATCTTCTTTTTCTTTATACTGCCCTATGAAAAATTTAGGAGTAGTTCTGTTATCAGTTGAATCGGGCTCGGTTTCTTTCGTTAAATTCAATGAATCAATTTCAAGGGAATCGCTCAAAACAAAAACATCTTTTCTAAACAACGACTCCATAAATTTTGTCGGCTTCAAGGAGTCAGAAGCAGGATGGATGTCGAAAGGATTATTCAGCATAAAAAGATTGTAGCCCTGTTTGTAAAGCGCAGTGAATACAAGTTTTTTCCCATCATAAGAAATTGAAGGCTGGCTGACTTCACAAAGTGAATTCGTAATTGGATAGGCTTTTATTTTAACTATCGACTCGGTAGAATCGGGAACAATCTTTTTGCGGTAAATATTATTTATACCGTTTCTGTCCGATATGAAAAGAATTTCTTTACCATCGGGCGATAATTCTGGATACCTTTCATTACTTAAATCCCAGTCCGTTATCCTATCGATTTTGTAGGAATCGACATCAACAATGTAAAGATCAAGTTGACTATAATTGTGATTGCTCATCATAAAATCACTCGGAATCATATCGGGATTGATATATTCTCGGCGGTCGGAAGAAAAAATTATTTTTCTTGCATCGGGAGTCCATTTCGGGTCGGTATCGCTGAAAATGTCGTTGGTCACATTAATCAGTTGTTTCTTGTCAAAGTCGTAGCAATAAATATCGGATTGCTTTTCATTATGTGCCGAGAAAGCAATTTTTTTCCCGTCGCGAGACCAATCGACCGATTCGATACCGGGCAATCGAAAAGGTAATTCTTCTACTTCGCCAGTTTCTGTATTAATGACGGATATTACGTCGTAACCTTTACTTTTTGTTGAAAGTGCAATATGGATATTATCTGGTGCCCATGTAAGGGATGGATAAAGAATGTTTAGTTCTTCAAAGTCCGCAGTCTTACCACTTTCAACTACCTTTTTAATGATTTTTCCTTCGATAGCGTCCATTATATAAACATCGAGGAAAATATCGCGGTCAGAAATAAAAGCAATTTTATCACCCTGAGGGGAAAGTGCCGGGCTTGTGTTATAAAAGCCGTACTGTTTTTCGTTATCAGTTAATCTTTTTGCAAATTCATCGGGATCTTTGTAATTAGCAATATCGGGCCAATAATCTTTTTTTAGACTTTTTTTCCATCTTTCATTTAACTCTTCGAGGTCGATTCCAAGCGAAGCCTTCATGGCTGCTTCGAGCGAGCCGAGTCCCTGAATTTTATTAATCAATTCTCCCAGTTTTTCTCTTCCATATGTATCGGCGATATACTTAAAGACGGATTGTCCGCCTCTGTAACCGAGATAACCACTAAGTCCCTGAATATCGGGTAAAACCTCGCTGATTATGGCATTTCTGATGAACATGTCAGTATAAGTTTCCCAGCCTTGCGAAAAGTACTCGGCAGTTCCTTCCATGAACCAATGTGGCAATTGCAGTGTAATCCCTTTTGAAATAATATTTTGAATTGACCCGCCGAAATAGAGGTCCTGCATAACGGCGTGCACAAGTTCGTGGTGTATGACGTGTCTAAATTTTTCATAAGAACCTTCGAAGGGGATAACTACTCTATTTTTAAACGGTTCGGTAAAACCACCAACTCCCTGACCTGTATACTCATCAGTTACGTTGGTTTCCTGAAAATCATTGTGAGAATTATAAATTATTAAAATAATCCTGTTGTTGATCTGGTAATTAAAATCATCTTCAATTCTTTGCAATGCATCTTCAGCAGCCGAAGCTGTAAATTCCGCTACTGTTTCGCCGCCTCCGGCAAAATAGATGTCGAAGTGTTTTGTCTGGATGTAATACCAGTCATAGGTTTTATATTGAACCTTATTTTGCCCGAACTGCGGGTAAACTACGACTTGAATAAACAAAAGGAATATCAAAATGAATTTTTTCATCGTCTTAACTCCAGACAATTAATCGATTAAAATAAAGTCAATTTCTCGTTTTTCTTCATCCAGTCGAATAAGTTGAACTCTGATTTTATCGCCGAGCCGAATACTTCTGCCTGTACGTTTACCAATTAGCATATAATTTTTTTCATCGAATATGTAGTAGTCGTCTTCCATGTCTTTCAATTTTATCAAACCTTCTGCCAGCGTGTCTTTCAATTCGACGAAAATGCCGAAGTTTGTAATTCCCGATACAACGCCTTCAAATTCATCACCGAGTTTACTTTGCAGATATTCAATTTGTTTCAGTTTTACGGATAATCTTTCAGCGTTCATTGCATCTCGCTCGCGGGCAGAAATATAATCGCAAATCTCCTCGAGCTCTTCAATCTTGTAGTTGGTTTTTTTGTTATTTGAATAATCATATATCAGTTTATGTACCATCAGGTCGGCAAAGCGTCTTATTGGAGAAGTAAAATGAGTATAATCCTTAAAGCCAAGACCATAATGACCGATATTGTTTGTCGAGTAGACTGCTTTAGCCATCGACCTGATTGCAACTTCATTTATAACAGCTTCTTCTTCGCTTCCTTTGACAGATTCGAGAAGTTTTTGAAATTCCATCGGCTTGTTAGCAGAATTCGGGTCAAACGAGTATCCCAGGGATTTGATGAATCGCGCAAATTCTTTAATCTTGTCTGGATCTGGTACGTCATGAACCCTGTAAATAAAGGGATAATCATTCGATTTATTTTTTCGTGCAATTTTTATATGGCGCGCCACTATTTGATTTGCTAACAACATGAATTCTTCTACAAGATTGTTGCTTTCTTTTATCTCCTTTATACGGATATCAATAGGTTTACCATTTTTATCCAGTTTAAAGACAACTTCAGGCTTGAAGAAGTTTATACTGCCTCTTTTAGTTCTTTTCTGTCTTAGTTTTTTTGCAATTTTATTTAACAGAAGAAGCTCGTCTTTAAAGTCTCCGGTACCTGTATCAAGAATTTCCTGCACTTCATCATAAGTAAAACGTCGCTTGCTCTGAATGATTGTTTTTACAATTTCATAGCTTTCTACTTTGGCATTTGGAGTCATCTGGACGATTACAGAGTAAGTAAGTCGATCAACATCTGGATTAAGCGAACAAATTTCATTGGATAATTTTTCGGGCAACATTGGAATGACTTTGCCGACAAGGTAAACGCTATTGCCTCTTTCCAGTGCTTCTTCAAAAAGATATGAATTTTCATCGACATAATAACTTACGTCTGCAATATGAATTCCCACCTCGAAATTTCCATTTGGCAGTGTCTCAATTGAGAGCGCATCGTCGAAATCTTTTGCATCTTCCGG
Source organism: Melioribacter sulfuriphilus (assembly GCF_052656625.1). Lineage (NCBI taxonomy): Bacteria > Pseudomonadati > Ignavibacteriota > Ignavibacteria > Ignavibacteriales > Melioribacteraceae > Melioribacter > Melioribacter sulfuriphilus. Next base: position 3,364 of record NZ_JBQXXK010000001.1, read on the forward strand.
GTCAATTGTAAAAACATTTTTATCTCTTAAATCGATACGCCGGGCAATCTCTTCCTCGGGAATTTTATCGGGTATGGAATTAGCCTCCTTTAATACCTTTTTCGGGAATTTGTATTTAAGTCCCAATTCTCTGGCAATTGAAGCGATTTCGGTATCGTATAATCCCGCTTTGCCGAGCACTTCAATAATCTCGCCTTCCGGATTGAGGTTGTGGGATTCCCAGATGATATTGCCTGCAACAACCTTATCACCGATTTGAGCCCCTTTGAGTTTTGACGGTGGAATATAAATATCGCGATGTATATTCGGGTCGTCGGGTTCTAAGAAAAAGAAAGAGTCACTTTTTTTCAAAGTTCCAACTATCTCTTTGCGTTTCCTTTCAAGAACATTTGTAATAATACCCTCGATATTTTTGCCTCGTCGCTTTTCGAGCAATTTAACTTCAACTAAATCGCCGTCCATAGCTGTGTTGAGGTTTTTGCCGGCTACAAATATGTCGTTCCTTTTCATGTTTTTCAGAACTACAAAACCGTAAGCCCCGTTTTCGACTATTTGAAGAGTCCCAATCAAATTTTTATTTCCACCTGAATTTAGCTGATAACGTTTGCCCAGCTTGGTTAAAAATTGTTCCTCTGTGAGTTTGAAAAGAACATGTTTCAATTCGGCGTACTGATGCTCGGTGATAATGTTCAATTCTCTGGCTAAATCTTTGGCTTTTATTTTTAGCCCGGGATGCCTTTTAAAGAAGGCTTTGACGTTGTTTTTCATTTAGAATTCGAATTTATATTTTAATGCAAGTTCATTTACTTTTTCGTCCAGACCCGGAGTTTGAATAATCGGATCTTTACGTTCCAACCTGATAAGGAAACTCGGGTTAAATGGATATTCAATTTTTATATTGGCTTTGTTTATATTTTGAAAAACCTCAGTAGTACCGCCGAAACTGTAACGCAAGTTCTGAATTTTTCCGGAAAAACGAAACTTAGTTTGCTCGCCAGTTCTACTGATTTGAATATTGTTAACGAGATCTCCTACTGCCGAGTTCACAAAATTCGTTAAGAGGGAACCGAGAAAAGATGTGGCTGTACTCTGAAAATCGCTCAATATTCCGGCTGTTTCTGCTCTGTCCTCAGCGGTTAAGTCGTTTTTAAATTTGCCGAACAAAATAAAAGAAAATGCATCCGAGTAGTCGTATTTAGTTTCGCGTACGTTGTTTTGAATATTTTTTTTGCCCACATAAATTGCAATGCTTTCGGAATTGTTTACCAGATTTCTACCGATAGACGACAGGGGGCCTTTTATGAAAATTTTAATTGCCACTTCCTCAGGCGTGGCATTCGGGTCAGAAGGCGGCACATAATCGTTTTGATAAGTTGCAGTTATGTCCAGATAAGGTTCCGAGATGCTGCTTTCAAAACGGATAAATCCTTCAGCGTCGAATGTTTTGAAGAATTCCAGCTTTGAGCCGTTTAACAGTTCGAATACTCCTTGAGCTCTTGTATTTCCGGAAAGACTCTCGTAAGTCATATCTCCCCTGGTTTCTACAATGAGTTTTTGATTTGCAACCTGTGATAGAATAAAGACAAGTTGCGCACGGTCTGGAACGCGTATTCCCAACGAGTAATCGACGTTAATCGAAGATTCTCTGCTGATCATTAAATCTTTGCGTATTTTTTTCTCTTGTTCGAGGACTTCTTGAAACTTTAACAGCTCTTTGTCGATTTTTGATGAGTCGACCAGGAAAACAATTCGATAATCATTTTTCTGCGTTCCACCTGTTTCTTCTCCCAATGTATAAAATAGATTAGCATTATCGACCACTACATTACCCTGAATAAAGATACGATCGTCTCGCCAGGTTAATAACCATTCGGGGTCGGTTTCAATTGTAAGGTTACCATACATTTGTGGACTTACGGCTTTCGAATTTTCATTCAATATCGTTAACTTACCTCTGGCTTTAACTGACAAATTTTTCAATGAAAATCCTTCCATAAGGATTGAGCCTATACCGTAAATAGTACCACCACTTTTTGTACCTCCAGTATTTGAGATGTAGAGTGTGTCGATATCAACTTTTTGTTCGTTTAGTCTAAAATGGAGACCAAAATTATAGTTGATATTATTTGCCAGGAATTTGAATGAACCGTTAATTATCGATAAATTACCGTAGTATCGGGGATTGTCGATTCGCCCTCGTAGTTTAATATCGGATAGAAGTAGCCCATCCTGCTCTTCGATTCCCGGCAGAATTTTACCAAGCGTTTTTAAATTAAAATTGTCGGAGAAAATACTAATACTCATTTCTTTATCTGCTGGCACTCTTTCATCAACTTTCGTAAATGCAAGGTCGTATGGAATTGTTCCCTTGATCGTCATAACAGGTTTGTTGTAATTGAAAGTTGAATCCATAAAGACAAAATCGACACTGATAATTTTATCTCCGTAGCTTAAATTGCCTTCCATTTTCCCTAAGTTATAATCCGAGTAATAGATTGACTTGAAATCAATTTTTGATTTAATTAATGGCGAATTCAGACTACCTCCAATATCGGCACTTAAATTGCAATTAATATTGAGTAAAGGATCTTCACCGCCGAGGAAGTATGAGCTTAAAATTTTTCCCGACAGTTTCTTCAGTTCGATTGAAATTTTCTGGTTACTTCTGCTATCAACAAATCCCGAAGCAGCTAGGAAAGTTGTATCGCTCCACAGATTCAGGTTGTCAAAACGGAAATTGTTGTCGTCATAAACAGCTTTGATAGTGTCCTTGTTTTTCCACTCGATCTCTTTATATCGAACTACCAGGTTACTAATGTTGAAATATTTTGTCGTTGGGGTTGTGGTAAGGTATCCTTCTGCATGAGCAGAGGCATAGTCTTCAATGTCTGCCGATAGGTTATAAAACAATTTGCTCTGGTTGAAAACAAGGTCGGCGGTTATATTCTCAACATTTGTTCCGCTGTAAAATCGTTTCGATGTAAACGATGCTATTCCGAATAATTTATCGAATGAATTATAATAATTGTTTCTTATGAAATTGATATCGGCATCAACATCGGAAAGATAGATTGTTGACTTTTTATCCAGAAGAATAACATAATCAAGATTCATTGAAGTGTTTATGGAAAAATTAGGCGACTTGTTTCTTACAGTGCCATATCCGGTGCCTGAAATATCGAGATTCTCCTTTCCGATCAGCGCAGCAACCAGTTCAAAATTCTTGAATGTAAAATTAAACTCGAATTCTATCTCTTTTTTAATTACGTCGGGCAATTCTATTTCCATTGAATCTGAAACCTCTTCACTGTATACAATATTAATTGGGTTTACGTTTTCAATTTTCTCCCTGAAAATTTTTATGATTGTATTCGTCTGGTAATTAATGAGAGCTATGGCATCATTTAAGGAAAAATTACCTTCAATGTTGAAATCCAATAAGTCGGAGTTGATATTGATGGCACGGTAATCTTTTCTGTTGGAGAGTTTTAAATCCAGATTTGCATAGTCAATGAACTTATCGTTAATTGAAGAAGAATCGATTCCAAAGGAGAATGTTCCTTTTATACTATCGGGATTGAAGTGTACGCCATCGGCTTTAAAATAGAAATTCAAGTCGCTTTTGTAGTTCTCGTCGTTGTAAAATCTCGATAGATCAAGATTATTCAGTCTACCGACGAGGAAATATTTAGGTATGTATTCAGGAAGAAATGTAAGATTACCTTTAATGTCGAGCTGAGCCGCTGTTCCCGATGCTACGGCTTCGAGTTCAATTTCGCCGTTAGAGGCTGTCGAATTTATTTTATAATTCGATATCGGAATATTATTGATATCTGAATCAGTGCCTTCGAGTTTTAATAAAGTGTTGAGAGTGTTTAAGTTAAACGAACTGCCTGCAATTTCTCCTTTGCCGTTTATGCGTGTCGGTATGTTAATAACGGGCTGTAGATTTAGATTTTTTGTTATAAAATTAATTTTATACTCCACCGGGCTTTTGTTCAGATTCAATAAGCAATCGATGTCAAGCTTCTGATTCCTTCCTGTTTCTGCACTCAGCCTGGCTTTGAAATTTGTAGGATAACCGTGATAATCGATGTTTAACTTTGCAAGCTCGAGGTTATTAAAATGTGGAAGATTCAAAGACGGAAGCAAACTCAATACATTTTTATAAACTATGGAAGAATTCTTAATATTTGCATCGATGTACAATTCCGATGGACGGTGTAAATTTTTGAGATAACCATTAAGATTTAGTTCAGTATCAGAATATCTGAGAGAAAGTTTGTCAATTTTAATATTGCCAAATACGCCCCCTGCTTCGAGTGTGAGTGATGGTTTGCCTTTAAGAATTTCCGTGCTGCCGACGAACGAAGAAAGGTCGTCGAAGTCAAAGGCTTTTATTTCAGCTTTCAATCCTACTGGATATGACTCAAAATCAGACAAATTAATTTTGCTGAAAATATTCAGACTGTCGAAGCGGGCGCTTATTTTGACTTCCGAGCGACCTGTCAGAATATTGAGGTTTTTAACCGATGCATATTTACTTGTTACTTCGAAAATGCCACTGAGATTGTTTATCAAAAAGTTATTGAAATTGCCCGCCATTGACATCGACTTGATGTTCAGCATATAAGCTTTTTCGGAAGGGGAGGCAAAAGCTGCCGCATCGAAATTCAGGTTCTCGATTCTCAAGTCGTCGGTATTTAATATTTTATAATCGGAAACTGAACCGCGATAATTATATTTCTGCATTCTGAAATTTACATTAACCAGACTTATTCGAGGGGCAATTATTTTGAATGTAAACTCGGATTTAGTTTCCTTTTCTTCTTTTGGTTTGAATAAAGCAGAAAAATTCCATTCACCGTTTTTATCCTGTAATAGATTTATTGAGGCGTTCCTTAATTCAACTTCTCTTATATAAATTCTTTTCAATAATAGTTGTAATGGGCTGGTTTTGATTATCAATTTTTCTGCGTTGAGTAAAGTATCTGAACCGGTTGTCAAATGAGGTTTGTTGATAAAAACAGAGGTTAAGATTGTTCCTTCAATATTCTCAATTGATAATTTTGCATCTGTATTCGAATTGACAATTTTTACAAGATTATCCTTGATAAAATTTCGAAATGTACGTGTTTGAGAAAAGCCGATGAAAAGAATAATCAGTCCGATAAATAGCAATCCAGCTGCAATAAAAATGTTTACAATTCTTCTGAACAATGACTTTTTTGATTTGTTCTTTTCCGCCGGCATTATTTATACCGCTCTAAAATAGTATTGATAATATTAGAGGTAGATTGAATGTTGACAAATTCAATGGTCTCAACTTTGCCGCCATTGCTTTCAACAATATCTGCTCCAACAATTTTATCTTTTGACCAATCGGCTCCTTTTACAAGAATATCGGGTACTATTTTTTTAATTATCTCGTAAGGAGTATCTTCCTCAAATACTGTTACAAAGTCGACGGGTTTGAGATTCGAAACAATAAATGTACGCTCTTTCTGATTTAGTATTGGTCGTTTTTCTCCTTTAATTCTCCTGACGGATTCGTCCGAGTTAATTGCTACAATTAAAATATCACCGAGTTGTTTTGCTTTAATAAGGTAATCAACATGACCGGCATGAATTATGTCAAAGCAACCATTTGTGAAAACAACCTTTTTGCCTTGCATGGCTAATTGTTTTCGGATAAGTAGAAGCTCCTCGTGCGATAAAATAATGTTCATTTTTTCAACTCTTCCTTAACTGCAGAAATTAAATCATCGATATTAATAGGAACTATTCCGACTTCCTGACATACTATACCGCCTGCATAATTTGCAAGATAAGCTGCATTATAAATATCAACACCTGCAGCCAGCGCTATTGTGATTGTTGATATCACGGTATCGCCCGCGCCGGATACATCTGCTACCTTTCGGGCTTTAGTAGGCACTCTTTTCTCTGGCTTTCCTTTTTCAAATAAGGCAATACCTGCTTCGCCTAAAGTTAGCAAAATATAACGAGCATTTAAACTGTGCAGTAATTTTTCTCCAGCTTCAGAAATATCATCATCATTTTTGAGTTTCATACTCAAGGCGTCTTCAGTTTCTTTTCTGTTCGGTTTGAAAACAGTTACGTTTTTATATTCAAAGAAGTTATTGAATTTAGGGTCTACGGTAACAATTTTATTTTCCTCGTTAGCCTTTTTAATTACTTCTCTTATAAGGTTTTGTGTAAGAACGCCTTTGTTGTAATCCTGCAGAATTATTGCGTCGATGTTTGAAAAGTCATGTTTAATATAATCGATAATTTTTTTTTCTAACTGTCTTGATAGCGGTGCGGTCGATTCTTTATCGATTCGTACAACTTGTTGGCTGTGGGCAATAACACGCGTTTTGGAAGTGGTAGGTCTCGATTTGTCCGTAAAAATTGCTTCATCGGAAATGTTCGCTTCCCTCATCAACTTTTTGAGTAGTTTCCCTTCGGCGTCGTCACCAATAATTCCGATGGGTAAAGGTATTCCGCCGAGCGTTAAAATATTGTAAGCTACGTTTAATGCGCCACCAAATCTCATAAATTCATTTTCTACTTCTACTATTGGGACAGGTGCTTCTGGAGATATTCTGCTGACTTTCCCTTGGAAATAACTGTCGAGCATCATGTCGCCGATAACCGCAATTCGTTTGTTTCTGAATTTATCCTTCAGGGTCATAAGCTGTTTGTGAGAAATATTTAACATTTTATCAAGCTCCTATTTCCATTGTGCAAATTCGTTTTTGAAATTGATACGGATTAGACCGTCACTGGTTCCGAGCCATAGATAGCTGCCATCGAAAAAAAGTTTATTTATTGTGGAGGGTATCCTGCTGTCCCGAACGGGAATGATCTGATTGTTTAATCTATTAATCAATACAAGTCCTCTGCCATAAGGTTCTTTTGTCTGAACGCCAAATTGATATAGCGAAGCGCAGATGTAATTCCCAATAAGTGTAAGGTCGTATATGCCATTTCCTGTAAGTCCGTTCGTGACGTCAAAACGTAACCAGTCATTGATTCTATCGTATCTGAATAATCCGCCGGTATTGAATTCAGGGCGTTCTTCGGTGATAAATTCATCGAGTCCTATCCATAAATAATTTCGTTCTGAAAGGATAGATGAAATTGAGATTTGTTCTCCTTCGCCGTTGAAGTAATTAAGCTTGTTGTCGAAAAATATAATTGCCGAGGGGTCAGTCAGTTCCTTCGATTTGTCGTATCTGTGCAGGCCGGCTTCGGTTCCGAACCATACCAGCGAATCACCTTCGACCTTGATAGTCTTAATTGTGTTGGATTGGTTATTGCCGCCAACTGTCAAGTCGTAATCTATATATCTACGAGTTTTTAGATCGTACTTTGTTAGATATTTAAATCTGCCGATCCAGACAACGTTTTCATACCGGTCATATTCGATGGAACGAATCCAGTTAGCTAACTGTCCACCCAATCCGAATTTTCTTTTCGACCAGCTTTTCCTTTTTTTGTCGTATGTGAATAATCCATCTATTGAGCCAGCCCAAACATAATCTTTATTTGAAGTTATGCAGAAAAAATAATCGTGCTGAATGTTTCCCTTCGAAGTTGCAAAATGTTCCCATCGATCGTTTCTATATAAGAAAATACCACTTCCATTTGTAGTAACCCACAAATCATTACCATCTTTATGAATGTCTGTAATGTTAGTTCCTTTTAAAAAAAAATCGAAGTTGTTGCTTTCAGATTGTGCAACAAGCAACGAAGCAAAAAACAGAAAGTAAAAAATTATTTTTTTCATAAGTGCTTTGAATTTACAAAAATTTTGAATGGAAAAATAATATTATGACTGCTGGAATGAAAACTCACTTTTATAATTTTTTACCGAGTCAAATTTAATATCCCAGAATTTAGCAAAACCTTCTTTTAGACATCCTATTAATTTGTAGTAATCAGTTTTAGCATTTGTAATCGATTCGATTTCGATTGTCTTTGAATTCATTTCTTGACGTAAAGCGGTTCGTGTCGATTCGTCAACTGCAATAAATTCAGGAAGTCGACGATGGAATTTTCCACACAAAATGGAGCCGTGTTGTAAAATTACCTTATCCAATTTACGTTGTGCACTTCCAACAATTTTTTTTCCGCGGAATTTAATTTCGTTTTTTGCAGTACTGCCAAAACAGAGAACGCCTTCGGGCTGTTGAAGCAGGGAAGGGAAGTGGGGACTTTCATCTTCGAGCGAAAGTTCATCGAAAACAGGATCGTATAATTTTAATCCTTCTATCAGCGCAAGTGAAACGGCTTTGTAAATTTTCTTTGGAGTCAATTCATTAGAATAAGGAATTATAACAGAATATGTTATTTCTTCGGCATGTAAAATTGCTCGGCCGCCTGTAGGTCTTCGCACAATATCGATCGATTCTTTAGATGCTTTTTCCAAATCGATATCTTCAAATTTTTGATTGGCGCCGAGCGATATGCAGTAAGGGTTCCAACCGTAAAGCCTGAAAAATGCTTCGTCAGGGCGGCATGAACGGGCGAGTGAAAGATCAATGTCCATATTTTCTCGACCCGATTGAACGCTGTATTCAATCAGATGCCATTTCATTTTCGCAATATTCCGCGTTCGGAATTTTCGATAAATCTGATGATCGAGGCTACGTATTCATTGGATTGAAAATTAGATTTCAGTTTATCCAGAGCATTACGAAATGTAAGCCCGGAAAGATAAAGTATTCTGTAAGCTTCCTTAATTGCATTGATTGACTCGTTCGAAAAATTTCTTCTACGAAGTCCAACAACATTCAAACCCATGTAACGTGCTGGGTAGCCGCTGGTCATTACAAACGGCGGAACATCCATATTGACCATCGAACCCCCGCCAACCATAGCGTGCTGACCAACCTTACTGAACTGATGAATTGCACTCAATCCACCGATTATAACATTATCTTCGATGGTTACATGGCCCGCTATTTGAACTCCGTTTGAACAAATCACCTTGCTGCCAATTGTACAGTCGTGAGCAACGTGTGTGTATGCCATCAATAAACAATTTTGACCAATAACCGTTTTGCCAGTGGCTGTTGTTCCTTTGTGAAGTGTTACAAATTCTCGCACAACAGTATCGTCCCCAATAATTAGATATGTTTCTTCTCCGTTGTATTTCAAATCCTGCGGTAAATTGGAGACCGACGCTCCTTGAAATATTTTAACCCTGTTACCGATTCTTGCGCCGTTATAAACACACGCATGCTGTCCAATAGTTGAGTCGTCACCAATTACCACGTCGTCTTCAACTATGGCATAAGGACCGATTGTAACATTCTTGCCAATTTTTGCTTTTGGGCTTACAATTGCAGTAGGATGGATGGTGGCTGACATAATTTATAAGTCTTGTTTTTTATTTTCTTTGTCGATAATAGCTCCCATAAATTCGGCTTCGGCAACAAGAGTGCCGTCGACGTAGGCAGCTGCTTTAATTGAAAAGTATTTTGATTTCTTAGATATCAATTCGGCTTCCATAACTAATTGATCACCAGGGACAACCGGTTTTCTGAACTTTGCGTTATTAATGCTCATGAAATAAACAAGATGTTTGTCGGGATCAATAAAAGAATTGAGTATCATGATACCGCTAACCTGCGCCATCGCCTCAACAATCAAAACTCCTGGCATGATTGGTTGCCCCGGGAAGTGACCCTGGAAGAATGGCTCGTTAATAGTTACCGATTTTACACCAACGACTCTTTTGTCGAGTTCGAGGTCGATGATTTTATCAACCAGCAGGAATGGATAGCGGTGTGGAAGAATTCTTTGAATTGCATTGGCATCGAATACCACGCCTTCCTTTTTTACGAACTGATATTTTTTAACAAGTTTTTTCTGTTGATAAAGAGCACGTATTTTTTTTGCAAATTCAACATTTGCTCTGTGACCGGGGCGAGCTGCGAGTATCTGAGCTTTTATCGGGGCGCCGATTAATGCCAGATCACCTATCATGTCGAGGAGTTTGTGTCGTACAGGTTCGTTCTTGAAACGTAATTTATTGTGGGATAAAAAACCTTCGTGTGTTACAGATACATCAGGGGGAAGTTTAAGTTTTTGTTTCAATCTATTGAGACCTTCTTCGTTGAGTTCATGATCTACAATTACAACCGCATTATCGATGTTACCACCTTTGATCAATCCCTGGTCGGCTAACATTTCAACTTCACTTAAAAAACAGAATGTACGTGCCGGTGCAAATTCCTTGACAAATTCTTTTTCGAGATTAAACAATCCAGTGTGCTGACTGCCGAGCGCAGGATTCTGATAGTCCACCATAATTGTTATACGATAATCATTTAGTGGCAGGGCAACAATATCAATCTGGTTCTCTTCGTCATGATACATAACTTCCTGGTCAATAACCAGATAATCTTTTGGAGTCTCTTGAGTGACAAACCCGGCTTCGAGCAATTTTTCTACGAACGGCATTGCACTTCCGTCGCCAACAGGTGGTTCAATACCGTCAATTTCTATAATTATATTGTCGATTTGGAGACCAACAATTGCAGCCAGTACATGTTCGACAGTGTGCACTCTTGCTTCGCCAACTGCCAATGTAGTACCTCTGGAAAGGTCAACTACATAATCGACGGTGGCTGGAATTTCTGGGTTGCCGCCAAGGTCTACTCTTACAAATTTAATTCCATGATTATCTGGTGCAGGTTTGAAAGTAATTGTACATGAAGTGCCTGTATGAAGTCCCGTTCCCGAAAGCGAAACGGGTTTTGCAATAGTTCGTTGGAGTTCGAGCATTAATTACCTTTCCTTAATTCTGAAATTTGACTCTCCAAAAATGCAATTTTTTCTTCTAATTTCTTAATCTTTTCTGCATACTTTGGCAGGTTTCTCATGTGGGCTTCCATATGGAGCTGTTCGGACATCTCCTGAGCCGGAGTTCCTCTATATTTCCCCGCTTTTTTTATCGACTTTGATACACCGGATTGAGCACCAATTATTACACCATCAGTAATTTCAATATGTCCCACAAAACCGGATTGTCCAGCAATCATACAGTGTTTGCCTATTTTAGTACTGCCTGAAATTCCTGCCTGTGCAGCAATTGCAGTGTGCTCGTCGATTTGAACGTTGTGAGCAATTTGAACTAAATTGTCGATTTTAACTCCTCTTCTTATTAAAGTAGAACCGATTGCTGCCCGGTCAATCGATACATTAGAACCAATTTCAACATTGTCTTCGATAACGACGTTTCCAATTTGGGGTACTTTTTCGTATTCGTGTTTTTGATTCATAACGTATCCGAAACCATCGGAACCGATACATGTATTTGAATGAATTATCACGTTATTGCCGATTGAAGTATTCTCGCGAATGGTAACATTAGGATATATCAGACAGTTATTACCTATTGTAGAATTTTCCATTATTACAGTATTATGCAGTATGACTGAATTATCCCCAATTTTACATCCAGCTGAAATTACAACATTTTTTCCGAGTGTAACGTTGTTGCCAAGTGTTGCTGTTTTGTCAACTGAAGCCGAAGAGTCAATGCCCTGAAACTTTATAGTGGGTTTTAAGAATGTCGAAATTATTTTTTGTATTGCAACGTTTGGATTATCAATTTCAATGTAACTTAAGTCGGAGCGAGTTTTTTTGAATTTCGGGCTGATAATTACAGCCGAAGCCTTAGTGGTTTCGAGAAATTTTTCGTATGCGGGAAGATAAAGAAAAGTAAGATCGCCTTCGCCGGCTTCTTCAATTTTTGCAATGTTGTAGATTTCGAGTTCCGGATTTCCGATAACAGTACCGCCGACAAAGTCGGCGGCTTCTTTCAATTTTATTTTCATAGTATTTCATTTTAATTTTTCTAAAACGAGATTGGTCACGTCGTATTCTTCTTTTGCATAGAGAAACATAATATCGCCGCTCTTGTCGAAAATGAAGTCGAAGTCGTTTTCTTTTGCCACTTCTTCAATGGCATTGAAAATTCTATTTAAAATCGGTTTGTCGAGTTCCTCTTTTTTCTGGAAGAGTTCACCTTTGACGCCGAATTTTTCCTGCCGAAATTTGGAAATTTGTTCTTCTAATTGGACCAGTTCTTTTTCGATTTCAACGCGCTTTTGTTCACTAAGAATTAATTTCCGCTTTTCGTAATCTTCATATTTGGTTTTCCAGTCTTTTTCCAATTTATTTAATTCTTCCTGCCATTCTTTAATTATGGCGTCGAGTTTTTTCTGGGCGTCCTGAGCTTCGGGCAACTGGCTCATAATTGCTTCACTGTCGACATAACCGATTTTCAGTTGTGCAAAAGAGACCGAAGAGAAAGCAAGTATTAATAATAATATTTTCTTCATAACCTTAACTTTTATTTTTTGCCTCTTTTAAGAAGATCAAGCACTTTGAATGTAATATCGAACTGCGGGTCAGCATAGAGAACGACAACGTCGCCCGCTTTGTCGAGCACATAGTGCATTCCCTCTTCTTTTGCAATCTGTTCAATTGCTTCGAATACTTTTTCTTTAACTGGAGCCATCAGCTGTTCCTGACGTACGAAATATTCACCGTTTGGTTGAGAAAATTTTTGTTCTCTGAATTGTTGTATTTTTTGATCTTTTTCAACGAGTTTTTGCTGAGCTTCTTTTTGTTTTTCCGGAGTCATAGTTTGCGCTTGTTTCTGGAAATCAGAATAAGCCTGCTGAAGGTCTGTGGTCATACTGTCTACCTGTTGTCTCCATTTTGCAACCAATGCTTCTAAATCACTTTTTGCCTTGATTGCCGCAGGATATTGAGCCAGAATTGTTTCGGAATCAACATATCCCACTTTTAATTGAAACGGCTGATTTTGTCCGAATGCAACAACTGCTGATAGAAGTAGGAGTAATAATACTTTTTTCACGATAACCTCATTATTTTATTTATTGATAAATTATAAACCTTGTCCAAACTGAAAATGGAAAATCCACTGTGGATCTTTCCCGTCAACGCTTCTGCGGTCGAAACCATAACCATAATCGAAACCGATTAAACCAATAGGATTAATTAGTATACGAGCACCAATACCTACAGAGCGTTTCAAATCAAATAAATTTGTTTGTTTGATGTCGAAATATACATTACCTGCTTCAGCAAATGCCAAAAGATAAATAGGAATCGGTTCGAGTGCAAGGGCAGCTCTCAGTTCGAGCGTATTCTTAAACATAACACGGCTTCCAATGATATTACCCTCGCTGCTAACAACGCCGAGACTTCTGTCGTCGTATCCGCGCAATGGAATGGTAGCTATTATCATTCCGCTGCCGCCCATATAATAAAAGTCAAATGGATTTATATGTTTATAATCTCCTAAATTGTGGATGTAACCGAGTCTCATTCCGTTGTAAAGAACTATCCTGTTAGTATTAAATAAAGATTTATACCAATCTGTATTTAATTCCACTCTATAATAATCGACATTGCCAGGTAGAATCGGTCCGCCTGAAAGCTCCAGGTTCAATGAAAATTTTGATCCGCGTGATGGAAAAATTGGATTATCGATGTCGGTACGAGATAAAATAGTGCTCACTGTATATTGTCTCGTTAACCCTTCGGGATAAATATTGGCTCCGTCGATAGTATTGTTGTACTGAAACTTAAAGCCGCCTTGAATATAGAAATAATCGTCGGGCCAAGTAAGGCGTCTACCAACCCGAAACGAAATACCCGACTGTCGCATGTCGTACACATATCGTTGACGTGTATCGTAAAGGTCGAAGCCGACAGAAGTAGGAGTGTCCATTAGCCAGGGTTCTGTGAAACCGAGTGTGAATGTTCGATAAAAATTGCCCACGCCAAACTGCCAGTTGAAATTCAGGATCTGTCCACCGCCCATCTGAAACGGTTCTGTAATTGAAAAGTTTGTGAGTGTAAAACCAATTGCACCGCTGAATCCAAATGCGCCACTATAACCAACAGAAGCATTCAAATAGTCGCTCGATTTTTCCTGTACTTTGTAAATTAAATTTACCGTACTGTCGTTTACCGGTCGATAATCAAAACCGGATTTGTATAATTCTTCAGCATTGAAGTACTGCAGGTTTGCCAGTTGCTGAAGACTACGAAGAATTAAAGCGCGGCTGAAGTAATTGCCGGGAATTGTATATAATTCACGCCTTATGACTTTATCCTTTGTTTTGTCGTTTCCCTGAATATCAACCTTGCCGATTTTGAATCGGTTGCCTTCGTTGACTGTTATAAGTATGTCAATCGAATCGGGTTCAACTTTAACTTCTTTTGCCTGAAGATTGAAACCGAGATAACCGTTGTCCTGATAAAGCGACGATACATCAGTCTGTTTTTCATTGTAATGTAAGTTGGTATTAAATTTTTCGTAATCGAAAATATCGCCTTTACGAAAACCGAGTCGTGCCGAAAGTAAATTATCGTCATAAACTGTGTTCCCTTCCCAGACCAGATTTCTTATTTTATACTGAGGTCCTTCATAAACATCGATTACTATATGAAGGTCCTGCTTATCGTTTGTATAATAGATTGAATCTTTGAGTATGACAAAATCGCGGTAGCCGTTTTTCTGGTAGAATTTTGTGAGTAAAGTTTTGTCTTTTTCGTAGTCTTCCTTTTTAAAATTTCCCGAGGACCAGAATTTCCACCATTTTTTGATTTTAGTTTCTTCAAACTCACTAATCAAATCGTCGTCGTCGAAAGCTTCGTTACCGTTAAATTCAATGCTGCGTACTTTAACTTCTTCTCCTTCGTCGATGTCGAGAACAACAAGTACTCTGCGTTTAATTCTTTCGACTGAATTAATTGAAATAGTTTTTTCTTTATCGTAGGTGGTTTCGTAAAAATCGTCTGGATTATCTTTATTTTGCCAGGTAATTTTAATTTCGTCGTCTGAAGTATCAGCATCAAAAAAATGGAAATAGAGTGGTTTTATTTTTGCATTTAGATGCCCTTCGTCGATGTAGAGGTCGTAAATTTTTGTAATAATCTTTTGTACTTCCTGCGCTTTGAGAGTCTGCCCTCTGACAATTGTAATTACTTTATTTATGTCCGATTCACTCAGTTCGTCGTTACCACGAAATACAAACTGTTCAAGTCTCGGATATTCTTTTACGATAATTTTCAGAAAGATTCCATTTTCTATCTTTTTTTCTGCTATTATCTGGACATCTTCAAAAATGCCGAATTTCCATAAGTTCTGGATTGCATTGTTTGTTTGATCACCGGGGATTGTAATATCATCGCCCACTTTAAGATTGCTGCTTGCAATAATTGTATTTGGGTCTGCCGTGTTACTTCCTTCGACTGTAATACCTAAAATTTTATAAGTGTTTCTTTGATACTGCGGATAAATTAAGGACGACGTGATCGCCAGAATAAAGAGACTAAAATTCAATAATTTTTTTGATATCGCCATTATTATTTCTACTTATATTGAGTAAACCGTTATTTTTAATTTGCTCGCTTACCATACCGAATCTTCTTTCTCTCGATTGATAATCGGCGATGGCTTCAAGCAAATGCTTGCATCTGAAATCTGGCCAGAGAACATTGGAAATAAAAATTTCTGAATAAGCAATTTGCCAGAGTAAAAAATTGCTAATTCGAAATTCGCCGCCGCTCCGTATCAACAAATCTGGGTCGGGCAGACCGGCAGTATTTAAAAAATTAGAAACAAGATTTTCGTCAATACTGTTTTTGTCTACTTTTCCACTTTCGACGTGCTCGATTATAGTTTTAATAGCTTCAACAAGTTCCCATCTGCCACTGTAACTAAGCGCGAGATTGAGAGTCATTTTTGTATTCCCGGCAGTTTTGGCAATCGCAATGTCGAGCTCGTTTTTTACTATGTTCGGTAAAATATTTTTGTTACCAATGGTTGTAAGACGGATATTATTTTGATTTAGTTCGTCAGTTTCAGTTTGAAGGCTTTTAACAATAAGTCGCATCAAAGTGGAAACTTCGTCCTTTGGACGGCGCCAATTCTCTGTTGAAAAAGTATAGAGTGTAAGGACATCCACGCCGAGCGCTACGCAGGCTTCTACAACAATTCGAACAATTTCGACTCCTTTTCTGTGACCGGCCACTCTGGGTAAATTTCTCTTTTTAGCCCATCGACCATTACCGTCCATGATGATTGCAATATGACGCGGTATATTTCCCTTGCTTTTGATTTCTTCGATAGCCTGAAGTTCTTTATTTGTCAGTTTTTTCCTCAAAGTAGATTTTTAACCCCCAGTTTGAAATAAAAATAGTCGCACTTTATACAATTATCAAGGCAAATTGTTGTCATTTAATTTCTATAATTTATTAAAAAGAGCGAAAGCAAAGATATTAATTTTTTAACGATATATCGATGTTTTGTAAAATTTAATTTTAAGGAGGGCAAAAGATATAAAAAAATTTTATTTTTAGAGCCGTAATAATGGCGCGTTCGTCTAGCGGTCGAGGACGCCGCCCTCTCAAGGCGGAGACCACGGGTTCGAATCCCGTACGCGCTACTAATACTTTGAACGAACTAGAACGTAATTCCTCTATCTTATACCAAATGGGACAGGATGAATCCCGAAGAAAAAAGAGCCCGAAAAATTTTTCAGATTCTCAAAGAAGAATATCCTGATGCAAAACCGGCTCTCAATTATAAATCCCCTTTTGAACTTCTGATAGCAACAATATTATCCGCTCAATGCACAGACGAACGCGTCAATATCGTTACTGAGAAATTATTTAAAAAGTATAGAAGACCGGAAGACTATCTTAAGGTTAATAACGAAGAACTCGAAAAGGATATCTTTTCAACTGGCTTTTATAAGCAAAAGGCAAAAAGTATTAAAAACTGTTGCAAGGAATTGATCGAAAAATACGAGGGCAAAGTGCCGGTTGATTTTGAAGCTTTGACGAAATTGCCGGGAGTGGGAAGGAAAACAGCCTCTGTGGTAGCCGGCAATGCTTTCGGTATTCCTTCAATAGCAGTCGATACGCATGTTATTAGATTGTCTAATTTGCTCGGGTTTGTGAATACAAACGACCCAAAGAAAATTGAAATTAAACTGAAGGAATTATTGCCAGAAGAATTATGGATTGTTTCTTCGCACCTTTTAATGAACCACGGCCGTAAAGTTTGCATAGCCCGTCGTCCCCGATGCGAAGAATGCATTATATCAAATTATTGCCCTTCGAAAAACAAAAATAAGGTGGTCAAATGAACGATAAAATGAGAAATAGAAGTTATTGTTTTGATTTATTGAAACAGTATACGAAAAGCGAAAGCCTCATAAAACATGCTCTATCAGTTGAATCCTGTGTAAGAGCTTATGCTGAAAAATTTGGAGAAGACGTCGAATACTGGGGTAACGTTGCATTGCTGCACGATTTCGATTACGAAAAATATCCAACTGCAGAAGAACACCCTTTCAAAGGTGCTGAAATTTTGAGAGAACTCGGTTTCGAGGAAGAATTTATCGATGCAATCCTTTCTCATGCTGATTATACCGGCGTCGAAAGAAATAATCTTTTGAAAAAGACTTTGTATGCCTGCGACGAACTTGCCGGATTTATTACGGCCGTTACTTATGTCCGTCCATCGAAGTCGATTGATGAAGTAGAAGTTAAGTCTGTATTGAAGAAAATGAAGGACAAAGCTTTTGCCAGAACCGTAAACAGGGAGGATATTAAAAAAGGTGCAGAAGAATTAGGAATACCACTTGACGAGCATATTCAATTTTGTATCGATGCAATGAAAAAGAATAAAGAAATTCTTGGGCTGTGAAAACCCTCTGCTATTTTTTCTTAAATGGAAAATGTTTGATTTAAACTTGACAAGTTGATACCATCTTCTATAAATTTGATTCCCAAAATATCAGGGAGAAATATTATAGAGAATTTCCGCTACCTTAATTTTGTTTATTTTTAATGTCTATCTAAAAAAATAAGTAATCTGATGAAAACAAAATTCTCTGTAATATTTCTCATAATATTCACGTCGATTGCAGCAGGCCAGGATATACATATCCTCAAATCCACTAAGTCAGAGTTTGTTTTCGACTACGTTCCAAATATAAAAGACACAAACTTTTTCGTTTATAATGGGAAAAATTACGTCACACTGGATATAGAGGGAACTTATATTGAAAATGAAAACTTTCCGGATTCGGTACAATTACCCGTTAGAGAATTCAAGCTCGGTGTTGACAGCGAGACGGGAAATACAATTCAGATATTATTTGTTGAAGAAAGCCAGATTGATGGAATTTATTCATTCGATAAAACACCAGATATTTTACCGCAGCAAAGAAAACGTGATTACATCACATTCGGCGAGTATGGACTAATTAGGAATTTGCCATTCCAGTCATTTTTAATTTATCCCGTACGCATTGATACCGAAACGGGCAAGACGCATATAATTAAAAGAATGAGGGTACGAATTAGTTTATTTTCCTCTAATGTTGAAAAAACTTTTGTGGCAGATTCGATTTTACAATTTTCAGTGCTTAATTGGTCAATTGCTAAAAACTGGGGAATTAAACAAAATCGTCTTTCGAAAGTAAATGTTCCGATATTTTCGTCAGGTAAATGGTTCCGTTTCGAAGCCAATGAAGAAGGGATTTATAAAATAGATAAATCTTTTCTCGAATCGATGGGCATCAATATTGCTGAAGTCGATCCCAGGACAATTAAGATTTATTCCTTAAATGGTTACGCTCTACCGGAAAATATTGAGGACGAATCGATTGGTTTCAACGAAAACGCAATATACATCAAGGACGAAGAAGATGGAGTTTTCAACGACGGTGACTATATTTTGTTTTATTCGAGAGGAATTCAAGCCTGGGAATACGATAAGAGTAGATATGCAATTCAGAGAGTCAAAAATCCATTCACGAGAAAAAATTACTTCTGGCTTACTTTTGGAGGTAATAAAGGAAAAAGAATGCCAGAAAAACCTTCGTTAAATTCGTCCAGCGCTTATAAACAAAGTACAACCCTTGCTTATGTTTTTAGTGATAAAGACAGTGTTAAAATTGCTGCATCGGGAAGAGATTATTTTGGAGATGTGTTTTCCGCTACGCGCCGTGAAAGAATTTATTTGAATACTTTGTACGGCCTGGTACCTGGTACAAAGATCAATTATAAATTCAGACTTATTAATACTTCTTCGGATTTTATTAATTACACCGTAAGAGAGAGTAACCAGCTGATTTATTCTGGCTCAATTTCATTAAATGCCAGGTATTCTTATACATACGGAATGCAGAGTGTCGGCATGGCTTCCTATTCGAACCAATTAACGGATAACCGTAGTAATTTAAAATTCACAATCAATACAAATATTTCTACAGCCAGCGTCTATATCGATTATTTCGAAATTGAATATCAAAGGTATCTGCAATCGACGATGGATTACCTGATATTTTTCTCTAAAGATACTACAGCAACCGTTGAGTATAGAATAACCGATTTTTCGAATAGCGATCTCTGGGCTTTCGATTTAACCAATCCGTACAACGTTAAGATAATCACTGGAGCTTTTATAAGTGGTGGTGAGATAAGATTTCAATCACTGGAAAACAAAAACAGTGTGTCGAAATATATAGCGTTAAATTCATCTGCTTTCAAAACTCCTGTAAACGGAGCACAAATTACGCCGACGGATATTTTGAGTAATACAGCTGGCAGTCAAATGATAGTGATTACAAATAAATATTTCAAAGAGCAGGCAGAAAAGTATGCTGCATATAGAAGTTCGGAATCGCCTGACCCTCTGTCGACTTCAATTTATTATGTAGACGATATTATGAATCAATTTAGTGGAGGTATGCTCGATCCTACTTCTATACGTAGTTTCCTTAAATATGCATACGACAATTGGCAGACAAAGCCCCATTATGTTCTTTTCTTTGGAGATGGAGATTATGACTATTTAAACGTGGTGCCTGAAGATATCGACAAAAACTTTGTGCCCACTTATCAAACCATCGAATCGCTCAGTGAAATTAACTCATATTCGACTGATGATTACTACGCCAGAGTTTCCGGCATCGACAAAGCTGTAGATTTAGCTACGGGTAGATTGGCTGTCCAAACGCTCTCAGACGCCGAGGCAGTTGTCGATAAAATAAAAAAATATGAACAGGAATCATCTACCGGACCGTGGCGTTATCGGATAACGTTAATTGCGGATGATGGCCTCACATCAGAAGGAGACGACGCAGCACTCCACACGCGGCAGTCGGAAGAACTGACCCTTAGAAAAATATCGAGTGCATACGATTTAAATAAAATTTATCTTGTCGCTTATCCGACAGTTATTACAGGACTTGGAAGAAGAAAACCGGAAGTAAACAAAGCTATCGTCAATGCGTTCAATAACGGTACTTTGCTTGTGAATTATATCGGTCATGGAAATCCCAATACATGGACTCATGAATATGTTTTCGAAAAAGCTACGACAATTCCCCAACTAAAAAATTCAGAGTTTTTCTTTCTCACAGCCGCTACCTGCGATTTCGGAAAGTATGACGATTTGAGTGAACAAAGCTCAACTGAATTAATGGTCAATATGCCTGATGGCGGTGCAATTGGAATTTTTACAGCTGCACGCGTTGTTTATGCAACTTCCAACGCAGCAATAAACGACACTTTTTATACGCATCTTTTCAAACGTACAACTGAAGGAAAACCAATACGAATTGGCGATGTTTTTATGCTCACAAAACAAAATCGTACGGCAATAAACGACGAGAAATTTCATCTGTTTTGCGATCCAGCACTCAGGCTAAAAATTCCTGCTGATAATGCCAGAATCGATTCGGTTAACGGTACACCGGTCAATAAAACAGTTCAAATTAATGCCCTCGGAAATGTGAATATTAAAGGGTCGGTAGGCACTAATTCTACCACCAATTTCAACGGCGAAGCTATTATTAGTGTTTACGACTCCGAAAGGAAAGTTTATTATGATGAAATAGGTTATACCGTTACGATGCCAGGTGGTTTGATATACAGAGGCAGATCGTCTGTCGAAAATGGCAAATACAGCACAGAGTTTATCGTACCCAAAGACATTTCATACGAAAATAAAAACGGCAAGATCACCGCTTATGTTTTCAATGAAAATAATGATGCTGTCGGTTACACCAATAATGTTATTGTCGGAGGAACAAATCCAAATGCAATTAACGACGGTAAGGGTCCAGAAATAGAAATTTATTTTGATAATGAGGAATTTGACAATGCGTATCTTGTTAATTCCGATTTTACACTTATCATTAAATTATTTGATGAAACCGGTCTCAATACGACTGGAACCGGCATTGGTCATAAACTCGAAGGGATACTGGATGGAGACGAAAACAATGCCATCGATTTTACGAATTACTTCGTTGGAGATTTGAATTCCGGCGGCAAATCGGGAGCGGTTATGTATAAATTTACATCCCTTACTGAAGGCGAACATAATATTAAAATCAAAGCCTGGGATGTATTTAATAACTTTTCCGAAACCGAAGTCTTCTTTACCGTTGTAAACGAAAACGATGAATTATATCTGAGAAATGTTTATAATTATCCGAATCCTTTTTCGTCCTCAACCACTTTTACATTCCAGCACAATGCAAATAGCGCTTTGGACGTAAAAATTAAAATCTACACCGTATCAGGAAGATTGATAAAAGAAATTGAAGAATACTCGGTGATGG
Source organism: Melioribacter sulfuriphilus (assembly GCF_052656625.1). Taxonomy (NCBI): domain Bacteria; kingdom Pseudomonadati; phylum Ignavibacteriota; class Ignavibacteria; order Ignavibacteriales; family Melioribacteraceae; genus Melioribacter; species Melioribacter sulfuriphilus. The sequence goes on from NZ_JBQXXK010000001.1 coordinate 25,071, forward strand.
ACAGGTTTGTTCGAATTGACTGGGATGGCAGGGACGAGGACGGGAATTCATTGGCAAATGGAACTTATTTGTATAAAATTGTAGCCCACACTACCGACGGTTCTTACAAAAAGAGCGCACTCGGTAAGTTGTCGATAATAAGATAAAATTAATTACTCAAGGAGGTATAAAAAATGAAAAGAATAATTTTGATTCCGATGGTTATGATAATGATGGTTGGAATCAGTTCAAAAATAAAAGCTCAGGGAGAAGCTGCATTGCCTTTCCTTTTAATAGCTCCCGATTCGAGAGCTGGCGGTATTGGTGAATCCGGCGCTGGATTGGCTGACAATTCTGCAGCAATTTTCTGGAACCCTGCTGGAATTGCATTCCTGACTGGTTCGGAAGTCAGCTTTACACATAGTAACTGGCTACCGCAATTCCATCTCGATTTATTTTACGACTATGCAACTTATCGTCAATATATTGAAGATTTAAATGGCAGTATTACAGCGAGCGTAACATACATGAACTACGGAGAAATTGTACGTACAGGCTCAGATTCTCCCGAGCCAATCGGAACTTTTAGATCTTTCGATGCCGCTCTTACACTCGGTTACGCAACTAAATTGAGCAATGACTGGGGACTCGGCTTGAACTTCAGAATTATCCATAGTCGTCTTGCGGACAAGCCAACTGAAGCCGAACAGGGTAAAGGCGTTGCCACAACTGTCAGTTTCGACGTAGGTGCAATGTGGCGTCCGGAACACCTGAATTTGCCTTTAATTGGTGATATGAGCAATCGTCTTAGCATCGGTATGAACCTCAGCAATATTGGTCCAAAAATTTATTACATCGATCAAGCACAGGCCGACCCAATCCCGACAAATTTCAGACTTGGAATTGCTACCCGCCTCTATCAGGATGACTTCAACTCAATTACTATGACTCTTGATTTCAGCAAATTATTGGTCGACAAAGGCGAAGCATTTCGCGGGGAAGTTGATAGTAACGCCACTCCGAAACAAAGGAAGGATTTTTACGAAGCAATTTTTACCGCATGGGGCGACCAACCATTGAGCGAGGAAATAAGAGATATTACAACCGCTATGGGTCTTGAATACTGGTACGGACAACCTGGAGATTTTATGTTTGCTTTAAGAGCAGGTTATTTTTATGAAGACCCATCGTTTGGAAATAGAAAATTCGTCACTATCGGTGCCGGAATCAGATACGACATGTATGGGTTTGATTTCAGTTATTTAACTACCGACGTGTTTAAGGAAGGCGAAAATCACCCGCTCAATAATACGCTCCGTTTCACTATTTTTATTGGATGGGGTGCCGTACCTCAAACTCAATTAGGTTTTCCCAGAGGCATTTAATCGATTATGAATAAATCAATTTTCAAAATATTTTTTTGGCTGGGAATATTGATTCCCGGCCTTTTATTTGCCGCTTCGAAAAGCGAAAAGAAATTCACAAAAGCTCATTCATTACCTCAGATTTCTACCAGGAATGTTGCTATTGGCAAACTGAAGATTCTGGCTGTTATGGTCGAGTTTCAGGAGGACAACGATGAATATACTTACGGAAATGGTAAGTTCGGTTCGATTTATACTCAAAACTACGGCGATACTATAATTGATCCCTTACCACACGACCGCATTTATTTCGAAAATCACCTCCAGTTTGCTAAAAATTATTTTAAAAAAGTTTCTAATGGTCAATTGGATATCGAATATACAGTACTGCCCGACATTATTACAGTATCACAAACAATGCGTAACTATGCTCCACCGTTGAACAATCCCGACGATTTAAGTGGACTTGCAAAATTTACTGAGGAAGTCTGGACTTTAGCCGATTCGATATATACCGATATCGATTTTTCTCAATACGACCTCTTTACAATTTTTCATGCCGGAGCTGGAGCTGCATTTTATCCCACTGGTAAGATCGGCTATGAAAGGGATTTGCCTTCTGTATTTCTTGGATTTAACACCCTTCAAAAGTATCTGGGCATAAATTTTTCCGGATTCCCTGTTAAGAAAAATTTTAAGATACGTAACAGTATTATACTTCCCTCAACTGAATCGAAAGAAGTTGAATCTTTCGGGAAAAAATATCTTTACCAGATGTCCATCAACGGTTTGATCGTATCAAATATTGGAAGTTATTTAGGATTACCAGACCTGTTCAATACCGAAACGGGAGTTACGGCAATCGATCGATTTGGATTGATGGATGGGAATGCAATTTTTGCTTATAGCGGCTTGTTCCCACCGGAGCCTTCTCCCTGGGAAAAAATATTCCTGGGGTGGGTAGATCCGGTTATATTGCAATCGAATATCAATAATGTTCATCTTACGGCAAAACTTGCAGCTTCGGCAGGCGACACGGTAATCGTCAAAATTCCAATAAACGACCATGAATATTTCCTGGTAGAAAATCGTCAGCGCGATGTTAATAAAGACGGAATAACAATTACTTATAAAATTGGTAACAATGTTTATACGTTTCATACTCAAAAGGACACGGGCAGATTCAGATTCGACAACGCCGACACTCTACACGGTGTAGTGGTGGATGTAGACGAATTCGATTGGGCTGTGCCTGCTAACGGAATTGTTATCTGGCACGTCGATGAAAAAATTATAAGCGAAAAATATGCTGACAATAAAATTAATGCTGATTTGTATAACAAAGGCGTCGATATAGAAGAGGCAGACGGCATTCAGGATATCGGAGAATTGTTCAATACGGTACTCGGCGAAGTATATGGCATCGCAGGCGAAGAAGACTTATGGTACTATGGAAATAAAGCTCGTTTTTATAAAAATCGATTCAGCAGCGATACAAAACCAAACAGCAATTCTAACTCCGGTGCTAAATCGTTTATTACCCTCGATAATTTTTCAGCACCTGGAAATGTAATGACTTTCGACTTTAAGATCGGGAGCGATAAGTTTATCAAACTCGAAAATATTCGCCTGGACGGCAATTATAAATTTGTCGGAGGACTCGATAACCTCCCTTATATATTCCTCATTAACAATCAAGACTTGCTTATTCGTAATATCGAATCGAAATTTACATTAGTGTTCCCTGAATTTTCTGAAGTCAATCCCTCGATATTTCGCTCCTCTTCGAATATTTTCATATTAGGAGCAAATATTAGACAATTTAACACTGTTAGATTGAATTCTACCCTCGATCAAATTATTTCGCAAACCAGTTTTAATTTTTCTGAAAACGAAGGTTCGCGAGTTGTAACTCCCATTTCATGCAACGAACTGAATTCTTATACCTTAATGGGAACTGATGTTTCCCGATTGTTGAGAGTGGAGCATTTTACAGGTAGTTATAACACATTTGATTTCAATGAATACGGTAAAATTGTGCAGGTTTCAGCTTACAGCATACAAAATGAATTTGCTTTGATTACTGATGGTGGATTTTTTATTAATGGTTCACTGCCCGATCGCTTGAAAAGCACTGTAATAAAATTAAGTGGTAAACCGGTAAAATTAATAACATTAGTAAGGCAGGACGGTAATGACGAGTTTATAGTCTTAAACGACAATAATATATTTGATATAATAACCGATGGTGGCATCCGTAACAGTTTTGCAATTAATACAACTGCTGAGATAAAAGACTTTGCAATTTCAGTAAATCAAATTGCGGGGACATATTCGATAATTGTAGCCGATAGCAATAAAATTTTGTCCTACAACGGTTACGGTATTTTAAACGATAATTTTCCGCTAACGGTGACAGAAAAATTAAACGATTACATATTAACAACTGATTTGAACAATGATGAAGTTTGGGATATAATAGCTAGTTCTGTTAACGGCAATCTCTATGCATGGGACGCTACAAGCGCTGAGTTGTTGAGTGATTTTCCGCTGTCAACGGGAGCGACTTTAATAGTCCCGCCTGTTTTATTCCGTACAAATAGTCAAAGCATCACAGATTTTAAATCCGGTATAATCTATGCTGCAATCGATTCAAACAATTATTTAAACAGCTGGTTTATTGCTGTTGAGAATCCTTCGAATGGCTGGCATTCAATTGGTGGACTAAATCATTCATATACTATTCAATTGCCCGAAAGAAATGAAAGTGCAGAATATTTCCCGGAGAGCAAAGCCTACAATTGGCCAAATCCAGCGTATGGTAACGAAACGTATATAAGGTATTTTGTGGCTGAAGATTCAGAAATCGAAGTTATTATCTTTGATGCTGCTGGGGATTATGTGACAGAGCTTCGTGGTGTCGGACGAGGCGGATTTGATAACGAAATAAGATGGGATGTTTCCGACGTGCCGAGTGGAGTTTATTTCGCGCGTATTAATGCTTCCTCGTTAAATAAAACAGCTACTAAACTAATCAAAATTGCAATCATCAAATAGAAGCCTTATGCGAATATTTATATTCTTTTTGTTGACCCCGTTTCTTCTAATAGCCCAATTCAATGAGTATAATCCCGAATACGATTGGTATACTTTGAAAGGCGAGCATGTTTTTGTTCATTATCATACAGAAGCCGAAAGAACAGCTAGAACAGTACTTAAGATAGCCGAAGAAGTATGGGGACCAATTACGTCATTATACGGATACGAACCCGAAAAAGTCCATTTTGTAATTAAGGATATCGACGATTATTCCAATGGCGCAACCTATTTTTTCGACAATAAAATTGAAATATGGGCTTCTGCACTGGATTTCGATTTGCGCGGCTCGCACAATTGGTTGAGGAACGTTATCTCTCATGAATTTACTCACATGGTTCAGATTCAAGCTGCAATGAAAGTTGGAAGAAAAGTACCCGCCGTTTACCTTCAGTTTATGAATTATGAAGACAAACGACGTCCCGACATTTTATACGGCTTCCCCAATTTTATAGCTTCTTATCCAATAGCCACTGTTAATGTGCCTGCCTGGTTTGCCGAAGGCACTGCTCAATATATGCGCAAAGAATTTGACTATGATAATTGGGATACTCACAGGGATATGATCCTTAGATGTTATGCCCTCGACGGAAATATGCTCTCCTGGAATCAAATGGGCGTATTTGGAAAAACAAGTCTTGGCAACGAATCTGTTTATAACGCCGGTTTTGCTCTTACTCGTTATATCGCACAAAAATACGGCGAGGATAAATTAGTTGAAATTAACAATCGCTTGAGAGAACTTGCAAATTTTACTATTGATGCCGCCATTGAACAAACTCTCAATATTTCCGGTAATCAACTTTATACGGAATGGAGCACATTTCTTAGAAATGATTACCAGGAAAGAATTAAAAATGTATTAGAAAATCGTATTGAAGGTAACTTAATTACTCCAGTTGGTTTCGGAAATTTTTATCCTTCTTTTTCCGAAGACGGTTCTCAGATGGTTTATGTATCGAATAAATTCAGCGACTATTTCGGTGTCTCTTCGGTTTATTTGTACAATTTTAATACTAAGGAAGAAAAATTGCTTATACCTATGGTGCGCTCTACTGTCGCTTTTATTCCCGGTACTGACAAAATAATTTATGCAAAGTTGAGCGACGATAATCCCCGCTGGAATAATATTCATGACCTGTATGTTTATGATATAAGCAATAAAGAATCGACAAGGCTTACGTACGGATTGAGAGCCAACAACCCCAGTGTATCCAACGATGGATCTAAAATTGTATTCGTCTTTCAAAAAGATGGGACATCCAATATCGGTACGGTCGATATTGACGGGAAGAATTTTAAACAGCTGACATTTTTTAATAACGGTGAACAGGTTTATAATCCTAAATTTTCACCTGACGATTCGTATATTGTATTTGGATACTCTCTGAAAAATTCGAGAGAAATTGCCCGAGTGGATACAGATGGAACCGGATATAGTGTTTTAATACAAAATGGCCACGACAACCGTGATCCAGTTTTTGACAGTGAAGGTAATTTGATTTTTGCTTCTGATATTACTGGCATCTTTAATCTCTATCGATATGATTTTAATACTCAAAAAACTACAAGAATTTCAAACGTTGTGGGTGGTGCCTTTCAACCAGATGTCGATAAAAAAGGGAATGTTATTTATTCCGGTTACACCTCTGATGGATTTAAAATATTCTTGCTCGATAAAGAAAGTCAGGCTAAAGTAGATGACAATAAAAAATATGTCTGGATCGGTAATCCGCCATTGGACAAGGATAAGCCGAAGGGCGATCTCGTTCGATTCGATATAGAACGTCTAAAAAACTACAACGATTATGAATTGCCCGACGTTAAACCCTCTAAATATTCAGGCTACTTTTCCCGTTTCAGCATAATTCCTTTTATTCGTTACGACAACTATATTACGTCAAATAATTTTGCCGATAGAATAAAACCAGGTATTTATGCGGCTTCGAGCGATTATTTGAACAGATTCAGCATTTTCGGCGGTGGGGCTATAAATAAAAAATTCGAACGCGATTTATTTCTCTCTTTTGAATACAGGGATAAACTTCCATTATTGTTTAACCTGGGACTAAGACCTGAAATGGGTATCGAACTTTATAGTGTTAGTAGAAAAACCAATACGGACATTATCTTCGACTCGCTCGATACTTCTCTGCGAACGAGTACCGACGTCACATACAATTTATTCGAAGCCGATTTCTTTGCCCGGCATAAAATTATTACGGCAGGGAATATGCTGGAGTTTAGATACGTATTCAGCAGCTATACCGCGACACTGGATGCATTTATATTTCCGAATACAAGTTTGCTCTATCCATCTACAAACGATACGTATTATATTGGCAACGATTTCCAATTAAAATTCAGTCACGAAGGTATTATTCCAACAAAAGACTCGGATATAAATCCAGTAGGTAGAAAAATTGAACTTAAATACGATTATGAATTTAACCGCTATAATCCCGACGGCACTTATGAAGTTGCCGACGGCATATTGAAGCCGGTCTACAAAAACTACAATTTTCACAGAATTGAATTAAACTGGAAAGAGTATATGCGGGTCTATATGGAGCATACGCTCACAGCACAAATGCGCTTTGGTAGCATTCTAGGACCAGACGTACCGGAATTTTTCGATTTTTATCTTGGCGGTTTGATCGGAATGAAAAGTTACCCGTTTTATTCGGTTAACGGTAATGAAGTTGCATGGATAAATCTAACATATCGGTTCCCACTTCTTAAGGAGATCGATACACGGTTAGGTCATCTTTATATAGATAAGATTTATATGTCGTTCTATGCAGATTTTGGTAATGCCTGGCATGGCAATCGTATTAAACTGGATAACTTTAAAAAAGGAGCCGGCTTAGAACTTAGAATAAAGATGAATTCATTCTACCTATTCCCGACAAGTTTCTTTTTAAATGCCGCATATTCTTTCGACAGATTTACAAGAACTATTCTAAATGAAGATGTAACTTACGGCAAAGAATGGAATTTTTACGGTGGTATTTTGTTCGACTTTAATTTTTAATTTGGGTACGAAAATGAAAAAGGTATTATTGATATTACTTATTGCCAGTTCAATAAGAGCGCAGTCAAACTTGACCGGCAGCTTGTATCTTGATTCAGAGATTTCTTTCAAAGAGACTTCTGCTGATTTAACCAACGATGCATCCAATAATCATCAGAAGAAAGCTCCATTTACAGCGGCGCTTCTTTCTTTTGCATTTCCTGGAGCGGGACAATTTTATTCCAATAGCTATCTTAAGAGTGCACTTTTTGTAGCAGTGGAAGCTGCGGCAATTACTGTCGGATTGATTTATGACAAAAAGGGCGACGACCAGACGATAAAATTTCAGAACTTTGCCGATCAACATTGGGACGTAACTCGTTATGCTAAGTGGACTATTGCCCATGCAAGTGAAATTAATCCTTCAGTCGATCCAGGAAATTATTTTGTGTTTAATTCAGACGGAACAGTCAATTGGAAAGAATTAAATAAATTGGAAAATGCTTTAGGCAGCTACTATTCACATCGCTTAGCCCCATATGGAGACCAGCAATATTATGAAATGATCGGTAAATATCCTCAGTTTAATGTAGGCTGGGACGACTTTGGCGACGAAAATACTCCTTATAAATATGGCGACCCTCTGACAGAAAATTTTATTTTCTATTCAAAAGAACGAGGTAAAGCCAACGATTTCTATAACGTTGCATATAAAGCCGTACTTGTTATTTTTACGAATCATATAATTAGTGCTATCGATGCGGCGCTCACGGCAAATAGCTATAATAAAAATATCAAAGTTAATGCTGAACTCAATAAAATAAATGTAGGATATAGAACTTACTATTTCCCTCAATTAAATTTGCAATATAATTTTTAATCTATAAGATGATATGAATGAACCCGTTGTTGTAATAGTTGGCCGACCGAACGTTGGCAAGTCAACACTTTTTAACAGATTGACACGAAGCAAAACTTCAATTGTGGACGATGCACCCGGCGTTACGCGCGATCGTATCTACGGCGAGGCAGAATGGAACGGCAAAAAATTTCGTGTAATCGACACGGGTGGACTGGTGCCAAATTCTCAAGACCTTTTTGAAGCTGCTATAAAAGAACAGGTAGAAATTGCTTTCCAGGAAGCCGATGCAATTTTTTTCGTCGTAGACGGTAAGAGCGGCCTTACTCCTCTCGATATTGAAATTGCTCAGAATCTTCGCAAGTTTACCAAACCAAACTTTCTGTTAGTCAATAAGGCTGACAGTCCCGAACTTGAAATTATTAAAAACGACTTTTACCGTTTAGGTATCGAAAAAATTTACGATATATCCGCCATCAATGGACGAAACCTGGGCGATCTACTCGACGATCTGATCGAAAGCCTCGATTTTACGAATGTATCGGAAAAGCCCGACCCTCGCTTGAGACTTTCGATTATCGGTAGACCAAATGTCGGTAAATCGTCCCTTGTAAATTCTTTATTGGGTTACAACCGCTCAATCGTTACCGATATTCCTGGTACCACCAGAGATAGTGTCGACTCGGTTATGAAATACTACGGACAGGAAATCATCCTTGTCGATACAGCTGGTTTAAGAAGAAAATCGAAGATTAAAGAAAACGTGGAATTCTTTTCGAACGTTCGTACTTTCAAAGCTCTCTGGAACAGTGACGTTGCCGTTTTGCTTATCGATGCCCAAGTTGGCATTGAAAATCAGGACCAAAGGATTATCCAGGAAGCAGTACGTCGACGTAAAGGTTTGATTATTGCCATCAACAAATGGGACTTAATTGAAAAGGATACCAATACTGCTAAGATTTTTGAAGATGCTGTTCGAAGAGAACTTGCCACGCTCGATTATGTGCCAATCATTACAATTTCTGCTCTTACCAAACAAAGGATTTTTAAACTAATAGACCTGGCTCTTAAAATTCACGAAGAAAGAAAGAAAAAAATTCCCACGAACCATTTAAACGAAACGCTACTGCCGGAAATTCAAAAAACTCCACCACCTGCCACTCCTACTGGCAAAGAAGTAAAAATAAAATATATAACTCAGGTAGGCGAACATTACCCGATTTTCCTTTTCTTTGCAAACGAACATAAGTATGTGCCGGAAAATTATAAACGCTTTCTTGAAAGGCTTATAAGAAAACATTTCGGTTTCGAAGGTGTACCGATCACTATCAGTATAAAAGACAAATAATAAATTACCACAACCTACCCAAAACACATCGGAATTGATTATATTTATTTGAAATAATTTGTGGGTTATGTTTTGTATTCACCCAAAAATATAATTATTGTTGGTGGCAATGCAGCAGGTCCAGCGGCAGCAGCAAAAGCTAAAAGAATAGACCCCAATTCAAATGTTGTTTTATTCGAAGCCGGTCCTTTCATCTCAACAGGAACCTGTGAAATACCGTATGCACTCTCAGGCGAAATTTCAGATGCCAGGGAATTAATTCTTTTTGATTCCGAAAGTTTCGAACAAAAAAAAGGTGTTAAAGTTTATGTTAACCATCACGTGGAAAAAATCGACAGACGTAATAAAATAGTCTCAGTCTTAAATAAAATAACAAATCAAAAGATTGAATATCCATACGATAAATTAATATTGACTACGGGTTCAAAACCTGTTTACATTCCAAAATTTGACAAATCGTTAGATAATCTCTTTACATTAAAAAGCGTTTCCGACTTAATAAAGCTGGATACCTTCCTGCATAAAAATGATCAAATTAGAAATGTTGCTGTAATAGGAGCTGGGTACATCGGTCTGGAAGCAGCTGAAGCTTTCAGAAAGAAAGGTTTTTCAGTCAAACTCTTTGAAAGAGAAAATTTACCGTTGCCAAACTCAGGTGTGGAAATTGGAAATATTATAAACGAAGTTCTAAAAGAGAACAAGATAGAATTTTATGGGGAGGCTGCTGGTATTGAACCAATCATCAAAGACAATTGGATTAAAGCCATAAAATATCAGGGCTGGAATATCGAGATCGATTTAGTGTTGCTAACAGCGGGTGTAAAACCGAATAACGACTTAGCCATAGCTGCCGGCTTAATGATAGGCGAATACGGTGGGCTGAAAATTGATTCTCGATGCAAAACGTCCGATCCAAATATTTTTGCCGCAGGTGATAATATCGAAGTGAAAAATCGGATTACAAATAGATACGATTATATTCCGCTGGCAACAATTGCCAGAGATTACGGTCATATCGCTGGTGAAAATGCAGCCGGCGGTAATGCTATTGTACGTAGTGTTGTCCCGAATGTTACTTTGAAAATTTTTGATTATTACATTGCGACAGTTGGAATCAGTTGCACAACGGCTCGCAAATATAATCTTAATTTCAATTCCGTTTACGCTACAGCTCCTAATCTCGTAAAGATTATGCCAGACAGCAGAAATGGATTCGGAAAAATTTTATTCGAGAAATATACCGGAAATATTCTCGGTGCGCAGTTCGTGGGTGGAAAGGAAGTTGCAGGTCATGCGGATATCATATCAGTCTTTATAAACAATAAAATACCGGTCTTTAAATTGAGCGATGTCGATTACAATTACACCCCACCGTTATCACCATTCATAAATTTATTGTCGATTTTGGGAAGAAAAGCAAACGAGGCAAGAAAATGAAAAATCTTACTATAGTGGATAATCCACTTGTAAAAAGAGATATAACAATTTTGCGTAATAAAGATACAGACCCTCCTAACTTCCGAGCGGCGCTGGATAGAATTTCTTATTCGATCGCAATTGAGATATCTAAAAATTTTCAACTTGACGAAATAAAAGTTGTTACCCCGCTGGAGACTACTACGGGTTATAAATTACAAAAACAGGTTGTTCTTATACCGGTGTTGCGTGCAGGACTCAGTATGGTCAATTCGTTTCTGGATATGATACCCGACGCTAAAGTGGGGCATATAGGATTGCAGCGGAACGAAAAAACCTTAATGCCGGAAGATTATTATTATAAAACACCGAAGGAGATTGCAACTTCGATTACCATTGTGCTTGATCCAATGCTCGCAACAGGTGGAAGTGCCACAGCGGCATTTAAATATTTGAAAGAACGAAATGCAGGTGAAGCTTACCTTGCATGTCTGATAGCAGCGCCGGAGGGAGTCAAAAAAATGGAAGAAGAGCACCCCGATGTTAAAATTTTTACAGCCGCTCTCGATAGAGAATTAAATGAAGTCGGTTATATTGTCCCCGGTTTGGGTGACGCAGGAGATAGAACGTTTGGCACCTTCTGAAGAACTTATTTTGCTGCAAAGGTGTATAAATTCGTGACAATTGTTTTTTTCAAATATTTTCGCTTAATTTCAATAAAAATTAGCTCAACATGGAAACGGTAATCGGTATTAAACATAAAAAAATGCTTGACGAGCTTCTTGAAGTATGCCGTAAAAATTTAAGAGTCGTTAACGAAGCTCTGATTGAAAAAGCATTTCATTTAAGCTACGAGTCGCATAAAAACGACTTCCGAGCTTCCGGTGAACCGTATTTCAATCATCCTTATGAAGTGGCAATGATTCTTGCCAGAGAAATTCCACTCGACGACATCTCAATCGTAAGCGCATTGTTACACGACGTCGTAGAAGATTCAGGAATTAATATCGAATTTATTGAAAAAGAGTTCGGGCAGGAAGTTGCCGAAATTGTCGATGGTGTAACCAAAATTGGCGGCGTGTTTAAAGAGCAGGAGATAATAAAAGCCGAAAATTACCGTAAACTTTTGCTTTCGATGGTTAAGGATGTGCGCGTCATACTTGTTAAATTTGCCGACCGCCTCCATAATATGCGAACTCTTGAATTTGTCAGTCCTCAAAAACAACGACGAATTGCAAAAGAAACGCTCGAAATCTATGCTCCTTTTGCCCATCGATTCGGTCTCGGCGCCATTAAATGGGAAATGGAAGACCTCGCTTTTAAGTATCTCAATAGAGAAGCATACGACAGTATAGCCCAAAAAATATCCGACACTCGTAAAGAAAGAGAAGCTTTCCTCAACAAAGTTATTAAACCAGTGTCCGAAAAACTGAAAGAATATAATCTAAAATTCGAAATCAGTGGACGGCCCAAACATCTTTACAGTATCTACAGAAAGATGGTTACTCAAAATCTACCATTCGAACAAATTTACGATAAACTTGCTATACGAATAATTCTGGAAAGCGACGATAAGAACAATTGTTATCTTGTGCTGGGAATTGTCAACGAACTTTTCAAACCGATACCGGATCGTTTTAAGGATTTTATTTCGATACCGAAAAAAAACAATTATCAATCGATTCATACTACTGTTATCGGTCCCGAAGGAAAACTTGTCGAAGTTCAAATTAGAACGCGCAAGATGCATGAAATTGCTGAACGAGGTGTGGCAGCGCACTGGAAATATAAAGAAAATATTACGAGTACAGATAAAGAACTCGAAGAATGGGTTAGCTGGGTAAGAGATATTTTTGAAAATGCTTCAAAAGATGAAGCTACAAAAGAAATACTTGCCAGTTTCAAACTTAATCTTTACCAGGATGAAATTTACGTTTTTACTCCAAAAGGTGAACTTAAAAGGTTGCCCATTAATTCCACTCCGGTCGATTTCGCTTATGAAATTCACAGTAACATTGGTAATCATTGTATTGGTGCCAAAGTTAACGGCAAAATTGTTCCTTTGAACACAATATTACACAGCGGCGACCAGGTTGAAATTATCACTTCCAAAAATCAACATCCCAATAAGAGCTGGCTGCAGTTCGTAAAAACTCACAAAGCAAAAAGTCACATTCGCAAATATTTAAATAAAGAAGAAGAGCGATTAATTGAAAACGGTAAAGATATATTCGAGAAGAAAGTAAAAAAATATAAACTTACCTTAACCCCTGACGATATTGTTAAACTTTCAAAAAAGCTGAAATTTGAAAATGTAAAAAGTTTTTATAAAGCTATTGCTTCGAACCATATTGACCTCGACCATTTATTGAATACAGCTCTAAATTTACAAACACAAGAAAGCCAGAAAGAAAGCAGTGAACTTGAATTCGATCGTTTTGTAGACATGGCGCGTCATACTGCCGGTGGTGTGGTGGTTGAAGGCGAGCAGAAAGGACTGTCAATAAGTTATGCAAAATGTTGCAACCCAATACCTGGCGATCCAATAATTGGTTATGTGACCATCGGCGAAGGAATTAAAGTTCATCGTAAAGATTGTAAGAATCTCATCAATATGTTAAAAAACAACGAAGAGAGAGTTGTACCTGTTAACTGGCCCAAAACTGATGGTTCTTACTTTGTGGCAGGCATTATTATTAAGGGCGAAGATATGCCCGGTGTACTGAAAGATATTTCCAACAGCATTACTACTTTTGAAAACACAAATATAAAATCTGTCAATTTTACCACTGCGGATTCAATGTTTAAAGGTACTATAACAGTTTATGTAAAGGATCTTAATCACCTTAATAAATTGATTGAACGACTCAAAAAAAATAAGGGCGTCTACTCTGTTGAGCGGTTCGATGCCGAAAATCAATGATATGTCTGTAACAGAATCCCGTATATTGTCGCTCGATTACGGCGAAAAACGTGTGGGTGTGGCTGTAACAGATCCGCTGAATATCTTTGCCTATCCCGTTACTACTCTCGACAACGATGCCAATTTGATCACCAACATATTGAAACTGATCGACGAATATAACGTAACAAAAATTATTATCGGTAATCCACTGAAAGAAAGCGGGGAAGAATCTAAAGTCTCGCTAATAGTAAAAGATTTTTCTCAGAAACTTCAAAATGCATGCGGTATTGAAATTGAATTCGTAGACGAAAGATACACATCGCACATTGCACAAAGGAGAATAATCGAAAGCGTGCCTACGAAGAAAAAGAGGAGAGATAAAGGTCTGATCGATAAAAATGCCGCAGCAATTCTGCTTGAAGATTATCTCCGGAAAAAATCAAATTGACATTTTTAGTTATATAAGCTATTTTGACATCAAAATTTAAACACAATATGGAGCCCTCATATGACACTTGATGCACTTGGCATGATCGAAACCAAAGGATTGGTAGGAGCCATCGAGGCAGCAGATGCAATGGTCAAAGCTGCTAAAGTGGAATTAATCGGGAAAGAAACCATTGGCGGCGGCTATGTAACCGTTATGGTTCGTGGTGATGTTGGAGCCGTCAAAGCTGCTACAGACGCTGGTGCTGCAGCTGCACAACGTGTTGGTGAATTGGTTTCTGTTCACGTTATTCCTCGTCCTCATACAGATGTTGAATTGATCCTTCCCAAACGTCCAAAGTAATTGAAAGATGCAACTGGCTTTAGGATTAATTGAAACCAGGGGCTTGGTAGCAGCAATCGAAGCTGCCGATGCTATACTCAAGGCAGCTAATGTAAAATTACTCCGTAAAGAAAAAGTAAAAGCCGGACTTGTTACAATAGAAATTATTGGGGAAGTTGCTGCTGTTAAAGCCGCCGTAGATGCAGGAGCAGCCGCAGCACAACGTGTAGGAGAGTTAGTATCGGTTCATGTAATCCCAAGGCCAGATGAGCAAATCGACAAATTGTTAATACCCGATCACGAAAATAAAATCGAAAAGCAAAGAAATAATACCGAACAACCAATCCAGGAAAATTCCGAAGAGCCAAATAAAATTGATAATCACCTGGCATCGCTAAAGCATGAGGCAATAAAAGAACTTGAGAACGAGGAATTGGAAGAAGACAATTTCTTCAGTAGCGGCGAGATAACAGTGGTTCCACCACTCGAAGAATTATCTAAATTAAATGTACATAAGCTCAGAAGGTTAGCTCGTGCTTTCCCGAATTTTCCTATAAAAGGGAGAGAAATTTCGAAAGCCAATAGGGAAACTCTTATTGAATTGTTTGATAGCCTCAGAAGCTAACTGTAGTCTCAAAATTATTTATGTAAAAGGCTTTTGATAAAGCCTTTTTTTATATTTAAACCATGAAGAATAGACTTTTACCGATTATTTCCGTAATAATTATTTCAATTGTGCTATGGGGTTCCATCGCCCTATCGGAAGATTATGTCTGCACTATTAATGCTTCAATTGAATTTTTAAAACATTCACAAAAACATGCACCTGTGTTACTTTCAAATAAATCCGTCTACATTCGTTTAAAAGGCAAAGGATGGGAACTGGCTAAAGTCTGCTTGAGCGGCGAACATAAATTCTATGTTTCATCCCCTAACAACAGAGGGAGGCACACGATTAATCTGAAAAATGAATTTGAAAACAATCCGTGGATCGGTTCTGCTGTCTCGGTAGTTGAAATAATTCCTTCTGAAATTAGACTGAGAATTGATGATCGAGTGACGAAAAAAGTGCCTATTGAGAAAAATCTCAAATTAAATTTTGCTCCTGGTTTCGGGCTTGCCTCAGAGATAATTCTTATACCGGATTCGGTTATAATCTCGGGACCTAAGTCGATTCTGAGGAATATTGAATCTGTAAAAACAGATTCGATTAAATTTGATAATGTAAATGAATCCTTAGAAGGCGAAGTTAAACTGCTTCAAAATAAGGGCGTTGACTACTCTATAGATAAATGCAGTTTTAAAGTCGATGTGGAAAAAATAATTGAGCTTGAATTAAAAGAAATTCCAGTGAAGGTTATCAATACTCCACCTGACAAAGAGTTGTTGGTATTTCCTGTAAAAGTTAGTGTGATATTGAGAGGCGGACTTAATAAGCTCGGGCAACTATCAAAAGAAAACATCATGGTATTTGCCGATTACAGAGATGCAATCAGAGATGATGAAGAAATGATTACTCCACGTGTCGTTATTCCGAAGTATATGGAGTTAGTTGGTACATCCCCGTCTAAATTAAAATATATTATCAGAGAGAGATAATTTTATGTTCATTACTTTCGAAGGTCTTGACTTTTGTGGCAAGTCAACTCAAGTTAAATTGTTAAAAAAATATCTGGAAAATAAAAAAGAAAAAGTACTGGTAATAAGAGAACCCGGTGGTACAGAAATATCCGAGAGCATCCGTTCCATTCTTCTCGATAAAAAGAACAGTGGAATGTTCGATGAAACTGAATTATTACTTTTTTCAGCAAGCAGGGCTCAATTGGTAAAAGAAAAAATTTTACCAGCTCTCGAAAATAATATCTGGGTAATATCGGATCGATTTCACGATTCCACAATTGCCTACCAATCATACGGTCGAGGTTTGCCCCGAACTTTTGTCGAAAAATTACAGAGTTTTGTCATCGGAAAAGCAGTGCCGAATTTTACTTTTTTTATCGATTTACCAATCGACGAGGTTTTCAAAAGAATGTCAGTTGTAAAAAAACACGAACTCGACAGAATCGAAACTTCACGAAGAGAATTTTATGAAAATGTGAGAAAAGGTTATCTTCGACTTTCCAATAAAGAAAAGCGATTTAAAAAGATTGACGGAACACTTTCAATTGAAGAGATACACAAAATAATCGTTGAAGAAATTGAAAAGAATATTCGGGTAGAAGCATGAAGACTAAACGACAGTTATTCTTTGTTTTGTTAATTGCATTTTTGTTCAGCGGGTTTTTCCGCAGTGACAACGATATCTATTTCAAAATAAATAAAAGCATTGATATATTCGGACGAGTCTATAAAGAACTTTCTCTCAACTACGTTGATCCCATCGACCCAGAAAAATTAATGCAAGCAGGAATTGAAGGTATGCTTGAATCTCTCGACCCGTATACGAACTTTATTGATGATATTCATCAAAAAGATATCGACATTATTACTAAAGGCACTTACGGCGGTATTGGTGCAACTGTTGGACTGCGTAACGATAACATTACCATTGTTGATTTAATAGAAGGATATTCAGCACAACGTCAGGGCATGAGAATTGGAGATGTTATTATTAAAATCGATTCAGTCGAAGTATCGAAAGATAATTATGAAACTTTGAGCGAACTGCTCAAAGGCGAACCAGGCACATTCGTTACGGTTACGGTAATCAGAGAAGGCTCAAGTGAACCTATAGTGTTCAATTTGGTAAGAGAAGATATTGAAGTAAAAAATTTATCTTTTTATGGATTTTATCCGGCGAATTCAAATAATGTTTACTTGAAATTGAGTGGCTTTTCACGTACTGCAGGAGAAGAAGTAAAAAAAGCTCTAATCGAACTTGGAGAAAAAAAAGAGATTAAAAGCATCGTACTCGATTTGAGAGGTAATCCAGGTGGACTGTTAAATGCTGCAATTGAAGTTTGCGAAAAATTTTTGAAAAAGGGAGATTTGATAGTTTCTGTCGAGGGAAGGGACACATCTCAAACTAAGAAGTATTATTCGGAAGAAGAACCAATTGCTTCCAGAGTAAAAATGGCAGTGCTGATCGATCAAGGTTCAGCTTCTGCTTCCGAAATTGTTGCCGGAGCACTTCAAGATCACGACCGCGCTGTTATAATTGGTGAGAATTCATTTGGCAAAGGGCTGGTCCAAACTGTAGTTCCGCTCTCTTTTAATACTTCTCTTAAAATAACAACTGCGCGTTACTACACTCCCAGCGGACGCTCGATACAAAAAATTAACTATAGTGATCAAAAAATTCTTCTCGAAAACCGAAAAGAAAAGAACGGAACAATTTTCAAAACGGACAATAATAGAAAAGTTTATTCAGGCGGTGGAATAATGCCAGATTCGATAGTGGACAATTCAATTAAATCCGACCTTATTCAAAATTTGCTGGCTGAAGGATTGTTCTTCCGCTTCGCTACTAATTTATTCAACAACAATGTAAATGCCAATTTCGAATCGCTGTCTGATAGATATCTTATCGATAAGTTCAAGAAATATCTGTCAAATATTAATTACAAGTATGAATCTCCCTCGTTGCGTTTGATTAGAGAATTGTTAACAAAGGCTAAAACTGAAGACCTTTCCGAAAACCTTATTACTATTTTGAAAAATGAAGAAAAAAATCAACTCTCGAGAGTTGATGAACAAATTGAAAAATACAGCAGTGAAATAGCGGGATTGATTAGAGAAGAGTTACGTGCAAGAAGCAACGGAAGAGTTGCCAGGATAATTGAGTCTTTGAAACACGATACACAATTCAACACTGCGCTCTCCGTTCTGAATAACGATAAATTATACAAAAAATTATTGCACCCTCATGCTGACTGAACTATTTCTGATGTATTTGATAGCCATTGGCGCAGGTCTACTGGGAGCTCTTGTGGGAATTGGAGGAGGTATAATTGTAGTTCCTGCATTAACTCTGGTTTTTAACATTCCTGTCCATTATGCAATTGCTGCAAGCCTTATTTCAGTTATTGCAACCTCCATTGCAGGCGCAAACAGATACGTCGAGCAAGAAATAACAAATCTAAAACTGGGGATGTTTCTTGAAATTTTCACTACGGCAGGTGCACTTGTTGGAGCTTTTCTGGCGCTTATACTTCACGGCTGGATATTGAGTGTAATTTTCGGTGTGCTTGTTTTCGTTATGGCTTTTTATTCCTTTAAAAACAGAGAAGAAAAGACAATTAAGCTCGATAATAATTACAAGCTATCTAAAAAATCTTTGGTGGATTTCGAAGATACTTTTTACGACCGCGCCGAAAAAAGAACAGTTGAATATAGAGTATTAAATCCGATAAAAGGCGGATTTATATCGATGCTTGCTGGAGTCGGATCAGGTTTATTGGGTATCGGTGGGGGTATCATAAAAGTATCTGTTATGAATAGTTATATGAAAGTGCCAATGAAAGTAGCAGTGGCCACCAGTAAATTTATGATTGGAATTACGGCTTCGGCAAGCGCGGTTTTGTATTTCCTGAACGGTGCAGTTAACTCATTTATCGTTGCTCCAGTTGCGCTCGGCACAATTACAGGAGCTACACTCGGAAGTATGGTTATGAATCGTATTCAGACAAAATATATCAAAATTCTCTTTATAGTTGTTGCCGGGTATTTATCTGTAAGAATGATAATACGCGGCCTGGCTACCGGTTTTAATTTGATGTGATGGCTTATGAATTTAAAAAAGTATATCTCAGGTGTATTATCAATCGGAATTTATACTACCGTTTTCTTTTATCTATGCGGAATTATAATTGTCGTTATAAAAGGTGATGCCAAAGATTTCTTCTCAGTAGCTAACATCGTTTCCTTAAAAGATTTTTTTACGAGATTTTTTGCTCTGGATCCAGCACCTTTTTTCTATCTCGGCACGTTGGTGCTGATATTAACTCCTATTATGAGGGTTCTCTTTTCATGTTATTATTTTTACAAAATAAAAGACACAAAATTTTTCTTTATTACAATTGCTGTAGTTCTTATATTAGTTCTGAGCGTTTCTATAGGGCTATTTTTTTCATTAAATCTCGGTTAAAAGGGGGTAGATTTGAAGTACTACAAAATTTTTATCAGCAAAGATCCGCAGTATTCCCGCTGTCCAAAATGTAATGCTGAATTTACACTGCATCGCTCAAGAGCCAGAAATATGATTGAACAGATCATTAAAAAGATAACCTATTTTAAAATTTATCGTTGCCGTCAATGTGGATGGAGGGGCTATTTATCCACTATAGTAATTACGTCCGAATCGTTTAAGGCAATTCTGGTTTATAGCTTTTTGATACTGTTTACAGCTTATGTGGTGAAAATTTTAATTGGAAGATTTGTTGCTAATTAATTAGTCTTTTCTCATCGATATTAAAGATTGGCTCAAATAAATTCTTCGCCAATCAATTCTGTTTTCGCAATTCTTATGCATAACTCCATAATGAAAAATTGATACTTTAATGTATCTATCTACTATTTTGCCTCTATGGATATTGTTAATAAATATTTTACTAATTGTGTAAAATTCCTTATTCAAATTCAGAACGTTTTAGAAATTTTTAACGTTGCGTTTTTCCATTCTAAACTGGACTTAATCGCGCGCGGGAAAAAATAATTTAGAAGCTAATTCATTATACGAATTAATCTGGTTTAGATCGTGAATCTTGATTTTCCCTCTGTTTTTTATAAGCCAGTTCAAAGTGATTTTCAGCCTTTCGAGGTCTTTCTCTTTTATTTCCTTGAACAGTTCTATAGTACCGTCAAAATAGTCTTTTAGTATTTCGTCAAAATATTTGTCAGATTCGGAAATGAAATTCCGTATTACAAGTTTACCTTCCAGTAGAAGTAAATAGTCGTTTTTTTCTATACCTGCTATTTCTATCAATGTTTTTGCTTTATTAATCGGCTCATTTAGAATTGAGGCTTTTTGTAATTGTTTCAAAATTAGATTAATTACATCACGAATTTCAGCTGCCTCTTCGAATTTTTTTTCTTCGCTTAGTGTTTTCATTTTTTGTAATAGCCTGTCGAGCGCCGACTGATTCTTTCCTCTCAAAAACTCGTCTACCAGTTCCAGTTCATTATCATATTCATTGTTGGCTGGGTTGATACATGGCGCAGTGCATCTCTTGATGTCGAACAGGTAGCATTTCCTTTTTTTTGAAAACTCTTTGTTTTTACATTCTCTGAGTCTGAAAGTTTTGTCGATTATTTCTTTTAGTAATCCGGCAATATCGCGATTTGGATAGGGCCCGTAATAATCATTTCCATCAAAATCGAATTTTGTAGTTACTTCAACAACCGGAAAGCTCTCCTGTGAAGTCACTCTTATAAAATAATTTCGGGAATATTTTTTCAATAATTTATTGTAAGCTGGTTTGTGTTCCTTAATTAGTTCAGCTTCTGCTAATAACGCAGTTAGTTCGGTATTTGTACGCAGGAAATCGATTTTGTTGGCTTTTGTAACAATTTTTTTTGTTTTACGCGGCGCATTGTTTACAAAATAATTGGACAGTCGTTTTTTTAGTGATTTGGCTTTCCCGATATAAAGAATGTCGTCCTTTGTATCTTTGAAAAAATAGATGCCAGGTGTTTCAGGAATTTTAATGTAGTCCTCAGCAAGACTTTTCTTTATGATTCTATAAGATCGGGTGGGAGCAAATTTCTGGAAGCTTATCAGCTCCGAAACTGTTTCTACATGGTGCTCTTCTATAAGCCTGTCGAACATTTTAATTAATATTTTAGCCGTTGCCAGAGCATCGCCTAATCCTGTATGAACATTTCTGTGGCGAATTTTCAAATGGCGCGTTAAGCTTCCGAGAGCTTTACTCGGCAGTTCAGGATAAATACGCTTTGCCAATTCCAGTGTGCAAATGGCCGGGTTTTCCGGCAGTTCAAGTCCAGTTTTTAAGCATTCAAATTTCAAGAAGGAATAGTCGAACTTAAGATTGTGGGCTACCAATATAGAATCCCCGAAGAATTCGACTATCTTGTTATAAATATCTTCAAAGTACGGCGCATTTGATACGTCTTCATCACTTATTCCGGTTAGTTGAGTTATATAATGCGGTATTTGTTTGCCTGGATTTATGTAAGAAGAAAATGTATTAATAATTTTTTTGTTTCTTATCTTTACAATACCGATTTCAATTGCTCTTTCGTTACGTGCCGATGCTCCAGTAGTCTCGAAGTCAAATACACAGTATTCTGCTTTGTCAAGTTTTATTTCCGTTAATTCCATGTTACATCAAAGAATAGCCTAATAGTTAATTCGTTAGTTTTATATAGTAATTTAACTAACTAAAATACACAGAGAAAATTTATATTACCATCATGTTATAAATAAGCAAAAAAATTATTATTAAGGTGAAGTATCCAGGAAGACGTTTTTTGTGATTATGGATATCTATTTGCCAACTTTAGCAATTGTAGGAATATGGTAAGGTACTTACAATCAGAGTAACTTTTTATACCGCTTTCTTGATTGCCGATATTTATAGGATGAATTTTTGTTATATACATTAATTGGGCAACTTTACTGTTATTAATTGTTTTGTTTTCAATGTTAATTAATAATTTAATTATGCTCTACTATTTCATAAAAAAATCATTGGTTATAAATGAACAATTCTTTATACTTGTTACCTTAAATACAATTTAAATTAAAAAAGAAAATTATGAATATTAATATATTGTTTATAGGAGATATAGTTGGGCAGCCCGGACTTGATATTGTTCAGATGTGGTTGCCGAGTCTTCAGAAAAAATACCGAGCAGATCTTACGATTGTAAACGGTGAAAATGCATCAGACGGAAAAGGGTGTACCGAAAAGGAAGCCAGGACACTTTTTGACCTTGGTGTTGATGTGATAACTGGCGGAAATCACACGTGGGATAAACATCAGTCACAGGAATATTTACGGAAAGATAATCGCGTAATAAGGCCTCTTAACTATCCGAAAGGAACTTACGGAAATGGTTATTACGTGGCTGAAACTAAGAAAGGAAAAGTAGCGGTTATTAATTTACAGGGCAGGGCATTTATGGCTCCTATCGACTGTCCCTTTAGAGCCAGCGAGTGGGTGCTTTCAAAACTTGAAGGTACCACAAAAGTTATAATTGTCGATTTTCATGCCGAAGCTACAGCCGAAAAACTTGCAATGGTAAATTTTCTTGATGGTAGAATATCTGCTTTGATCGGTACGCACACGCATATTCAAACTGCTGACGAAAGAATTTTTCCTAACGGCACCGGTTATATTACCGATTGCGGAATGACTGGTCCGTACGATTCCGTAATCGGTATGAAAACTGAAGCTGCTATTAATCGTTTCCTTTATCAGACTCCACAAAAATATCAGGTGGCAAATGATAATGTGCATCTGTGCGGACTGTTCTTAAAGATTGATACAATAACAGGCAAGACGGTTGAAATAGAGAGGATCCTTATCCCTGAATTTAACAAAATGGCGCCGACAAACTAAATTTTCATTTTTCTGCTTGTTATTTTTCTCTTTGAGATGAAATGAATAATTTTCGTATTAGATTTTAAATAAATCGAGTGTAATTCGATGGCCGTTATATTAGATGGTAAAAAAATAGCTTCTGAAATTAAAGCCGAACTGAGAGAAAATATTCAAAAACTGAAATCCGAAGGGAAACCTGTTCCAGGACTGGTTGCCATTTTAGTGGGCGAAAATCCTGCATCGAAAGTTTATGTGTCCTCGAAAAGCAGGGATTGCGAAGAGATAGGCATTAAATCGAAAGTAGAGTCGTTGCCCGAAAATACAACCGAAAAAGAATTGCTCGATTTAATAAAGAAATATAATAACGAGCCGGAATATCACGGTATCCTGGTTCAATTGCCTTTGCCGGATCATATCGACGAAAATCGTGTCATTGAAACCATTGATCCTTTGAAAGATGTTGACGGTTTTCACCCTCAAAATGTTGGTAATCTTGTTATTGGCAAAAACACTTTCTATCCGTGTACTCCTTACGGAATTATGGAGATATTAAGACGTTATCAGATTGAAACCCAGGGTAAACATGTCGTTGTGGTAGGAAGAAGCAATATTGTAGGGAAACCGATAGCAAACATGATGTTGCAAAAGAAAAAGGGAGCTAATTCCATTGTAACCGTGTGTCACTCAGCTGCTGAGGATCTTTCGCGTTACACAAAAGATGCAGATATTCTAATAGCTGCCATCGGAAAACCGAATTTCATTAAAGCCTCTATGGTGAAAGAAGGTGTGGTTGTAGTCGACGTAGGTATTAATAGAATTGAAGATAGTACTACAAAAGCTGGATACCGACTTGTCGGAGATGTGGACTTTGAGGAAGTATTTGATAAGGCTTCTTATATTACGCCTGTTCCAGGTGGAGTTGGATTGATGACGCGTGCAATGCTTTTGCGCAATACATTCGAAGCATACCAAAAGATAATGGGTAATTAAGATGGACTCGAATCTTCTTGATAAAATAATTTCAGAAGTACTTGTTGAAAAATCATTGCAAGAATTTTATTGCAAAGGTAATACCTGCGAAGGTTGGGAGCGTAGTGTTGTTGATCAACCAATGGCTGTAAAAAATATTATCGACAACGGAGCCGACAGAATTGCCGCAGGCATCGGAATTGGCGATAAAATTCCGGATCGGTCGATAGCAAGAATGATTGATCATACTCTCTTAAAACCTGAAGCCACACCCGACGACATAAAAAAATTGTGCGACGAAGCCAGAACTTATCATTTTGCATCAGTATGCGTTAATCCCTGTTATGTCACTTTATGTCGGGACTTGCTGCGTGATTCGGATGTAAAAGTTTGTACAGTTATTGGCTTTCCACTCGGAGCCACTACTACTGAAGTTAAAAAATTCGAAGCCGAACAAGCTTTGAAAAACGGCGCTCAGGAAATCGATATGGTAATCAATGTCGGAATGCTAAAAAAGGGTAATTATGATTACGTTTTCAATGATATTAATCAAGTAGTCCTTACGGCAAAAAAATATAACGCCGTTTGCAAAGTTATTATTGAAACCGCATTACTAACAGATGAAGAAAAAGTTAAAGCGTGCCTGATAAGCAAAGAAGCTAAAGCGGATTTTGTAAAAACATCGACAGGTTTCAGTAAAGGCGGTGCAACTGCAGGCGACGTTGCTTTGATGAAGTATGTCGTAGGATCCTCAGTCGGGGTGAAAGCCTCTGGAGGTATCAGAACGACAGAAGATGCGATGCTGATGATCAAAAGCGGCGCCGATCGAATTGGTGCAAGTGCAAGCGTCAAAATTGTCAAAGGAGAGTCGAATACAGGTGGTGGCTATTAATGGTTTTAGATCTACTTATTTTAAAAACAGACGACGGCTATACCGCTGAAATTCCTTCTATGAAAGGTTGTGAAAGCTGGGCTCATAACGAAGATGATGCAATTGAAAAGACTCTCGAATTGCTACGATTTTACCTTCAGCTAAAGCCAGATTTTAAATTCAAAATTGATAGAGCAAGGAAAGAAGGCAATAAGGTTGTTTATAAAGTAATTTTCGACAAGGTTTCATGAGAAAATTTCGTACCGAGAGTAGAATTAAAAAAATATCGGATACTATCAGAAATAGGCAGTTTTCACTGAGAGTTGTAATTGAAAATGTGCACGACCCACATAACGTTAGCGCAATTTTCAGGACATGCGATGCAGTCGGTGTTCCTAAAGTTACACTAATTTATACTGTAGAAGAATTTCCTAAAATTAGTAAAGTAACTTCTGCTTCGGCTAACAAGTGGATTGAAACGGAAAAATTCAAAAGTGTAGCTGAAGGAATTGATTCACTACATAAAGAAGGCTTCAAAGTTTTTGCCAGTAATCTCGATAAAAATGCCCGAAATTTGTACGACCTTGATTTAACTGGTAAAGTAGCGCTGGTATTTGCTAATGAACACAGAGGAATTTCTGAGGAAATGAAAAAATATGCCGATGGACAATTTTATATTCCTATGTACGGAATGATTCAAAGTTTGAATGTTTCGGTTGCTGCTGCAGTTGCGCTCTACGAAGCTCAAAGACAAAGAAAAATTAAAGGGATGTACGGTAAAAGCGAACTTACAGAAGAAGAAATTAATAAACTTATCGATAGTTGGTGCGAAAAATGATTCAGAGATTTCATAAAGTCAATAAGATTAAAGGTGAACTCCGTTTGCCCGGTGATAAATCAATTTCTCACAGAGCCGTAATGTTTGCTTCAATGGCTGAAGGCAAGTCGTTGATAAAAAATTGTTCTAATTCTGCCGATGTTAACTCCACCATCGAATGCTTCGGCAAATTGGGTGTCGATATAGAAAAAAAAGACGAATTGCTGGTTGTAAATGGAGTTGGTCTAAAAAAATTCAAAGAACCCACAACTGAATTGTATGCAGGTAATTCAGGTACAACAGCACGCTTGATGACTGGCATATTGACTGCTCAGAATTTTAAATCCGTTATCACAGGCGACAACTCGTTATCAAAACGCCCAATGAAAAGAATTATCGAACCATTACAAGAAATGGGAGCCATAATTGAAGCATCCGAAGCAGGCACTCTCCCGATTACAATTTCTCCGACGGATAATCTTCACGCAATCGAATATGAGATGAGTGTACCCAGCGCTCAGGTTAAAAGTGCAATTATTTTGTCTGCACTGCATTTAAATGATAAAACGGTAATTTACGAACCTGTTCCAACACGCAATCATACCGAAATAATGCTGGGCTTGGAAACCGAGTACGACGGCACTAAAAAAAAGATTTATGCTTCGATAAAAAATTATCCAACACCCTTTGAAATGACAGTTCCTTCAGATATTTCAACAGCGGCTTTCTTCATCGTTCTGAGTCTCCTTATTCCTGACTCGGAACTTGTAATAAGAAATGTATCGTTAAATGAAACACGTACGGGAATCCTATCCGTTTTGAAAATGATGGGTGCCAATATCTTAATTGAAAATGAATCTTTAGAGAGAGGTGAAAAAAAGGGCGACATCCGTATTCTATCGAGCGAACTTGTAAATACCGAAATTTCAAAAGAGATTATCCCGAATATAATCGATGAAATTCCAATACTATCCGTAGCCGGTATTTTCGCTGAGGGGAACTTCAGAATAAACCATGCTAAAGAATTACGTTATAAAGAATCCGACCGTATTGCAGCACTCTGTAATAATTATAAGAAGTTAGGACTTTATGTTGAAGAATTCGAAGATGGTTTTGAAGTAGGCGGAAGTATAAAGAATAAAGATGTAATTTTTGAAAGTTACGGTGATCATCGCATAGCAATGGCATTGGCTGTTCTCTCGATGAATATTAAAGAGGGAGGTAGCATAAACGAATTTGAATCGGTAGCAATTTCAAATCCCGATTTTCTGAAGCAATTAAACGAGATTGCTAAATAATTACAGCTCGAGTATTTGGTGCTCGAATTTGTTTATCGACAATTCGTTATATATCCATCTGAGTATATCAAGGCCGTACTTATTTGCGAAGTAGGCGAAATTCAGTTCTCTTTCCTGAAGATTTTCATTGGGATACAAAACGTTTTGTATTTTTTTAAGTTGCCTTATCGTTACCTCGTGCTTTCGCTTTTCGGCATCGATGGCTTTATTTTTCAAAAGATTCAGACTTTCGTTAATTCTTGCTCTGGTCTTTTCCGTCAATTCTGGCATTGTCTTTTCTACATTGCTCAAGATATTACCGAGTTCGTTTAATGCAGTGTTAATCTTATCCTGAGTATCTTCAAAGATGGCATCGATATTATTATCGCTGGTGCGGGCAATTATCTTTTCGATTAATTCTTCTTGCGGACAGAAGACCTCTTCAATTTTCAGTTGGTATTTACTCAACAGAGATCCAATATTATTTTCCAGAATTGTTGCCGATGCTCTCGGATAAATATATGGCATATTGATGTCAAAAAATTTATAGAGTGGTGTCAATTGAGCGAAATAACTAATTTCAGCAGGACCGGCAATATAAAAGCCCGTGGGTAAAAGATAATCCTGGCAGATTGATCTCAATAAAACATTAGGGCTGAATCTCTCGGGAGCAAATTCTAATTGTGAAATCATATCTTCGTAGGAAAATTTTTTCTTTCTGCCTTTTAATCTAAAACCATCCTCGAGTGGTTCGATAGAAAGTCTTTCATTTTCATCGAGGTAAAAAAGATTTACCGGTTTTACCTTAACTTGAGCATGGTAAATTTCTTCCAGCTCAGCACTGCGTTCCACTAAGGAAACGGTATGTTCTTTATAGTTGGTCAGTTCTTGCCTGAAGATAGGCGTTAATATTTTTTTCACTTCAGGGTCTGAAGGATTGAAAACGATAAGGCCGTATTCATCAAATAAACGTATAAGCAAATTTTTAAAACTTTCCAGAAAAGTTGTATCGGGTTGATAAAAAGATTTTAGCAAATCCATCAATGTCATTTTGAACTCAGATTCACGGAGCGATGCAGATAGTTCGTCCAGTAATTGCCTCAGATTTTGGTTGAAAATGATATTTCCAACGCTCCCTCTGTTAATGCTTTCATCCAGTCCATCGTTGTAGACGAGAGTCTTAAGTGAATTATCTCTGTCGAGTATATTTATTTTCCTTACTTCCTCGAAGTCGTGGTCGTCGGCCTCAAGCCAGAAAACTGGCACAAAATTAAAGCTGTCGTATTTATCATTTAAATAATTTGCCAGCTTGATGGCTGTGATCGTTTTATAAAATGTGTAAAGAGGTCCTCCGAATATTCCTAATTGCTGTCCGGTAACAATCGCTATAGTATTTGAGGAATTTAATTCTTCGATGTTGGAAAGAGTCAATTTCGATGCACGGATGTTTCTATACTGCTCTTTAATTATTGTGGTTAATTTTTCTCTGTGGGGGCGTTCGTAAGACAGAATAGAATTAAAGTGATTGTCATATCCTTGTTCATTACGAAAATTTTTACCATAAAATTTTTCTACGTTTTCGAATTCATAAAGATAGTCGAGAAATAAATTCGGATGACCGGGTATGTCCGAATAATTTATGTACATTATAGACCTCAGACTTAATGAAAAATATTTTATATTTGTCGAAGAAATAAGATACAGATTTACGATATCAAAATAATAAAAAATCCACTAGACTAAAATCGATAAATTGAAAAGGGAGATCTTCATGCCGCAAGAATTTATTATATCCGTAGACCTTGGAGGCACAAAAATTCTGACCGCATTGATCGATAAAGAAAATAATATTAAATCACGTATTAAAATTCCGACTATGCTAAATAAAGGAGCTGATGGGTTGGTCGATGCAATTTCAAACTCTATTGCTACAATTATAAGAGATAATAAACTATCGCAACGAAATGTTAAAGCTGTTGCTCTGGGTGTACCCGGCACGGTGAATCCTTTTACAGGCATAATCGATACAGCACCCAATCTTGGAATCAACAATTTTAATATAAAAGATGCACTCACTTCAAGAATTTCACTACCTATTTTAGTTGAAAATGATGTTAATCTTGCCGGTCTCGGCATTAAAAAATTTGAGTTTCATGACAAAATTAAGAATATGCTCGTAGTGTTTATTGGAACGGGAATTGGAGGCGCTTTGTTCTTCGACGGTAAAATTTATAGAGGCTCAAGTTTCTATGCAGGCGAAATTGGGCATATGCTGGTGGACAAAAAAGGCGCACTTGCAACTAAGCCGAAAAGAAGGACTTTTGAAAAAACTGCCAGCAGAACGGCAATCGAAGAAACAATTATCAAGGAAATTAAGAGAGGAAAAAGCTCCATACTCAAAAGTCATATCGATGCCGGTAGAAAATTGAAAAGTAAAATGCTGCTGGAGGCATTAAAAAAACAGGATAAACTGACGGTGAAAGTTTTATCCAGGGCTGCAACTGTTACAGGTACAGTTCTCGGTAGTCTTACAACTCTTCTAAATTTCGATACGATTGTGCTGGGTGGTGGAGTGGTGGAAGCAATGGAAGACTTCTGGCTTCCAATAGTTAAAGCTTCGTTTTACAACAGCGTTTTGCTGGCACCCGGAAAAGTTGTCGAAATCAAAGCAACAAAACTCGGCGACGATGCTGCAATCTACGGCGGTATAGCTCTTGCTGAAGAATTTCTGAATTAATTTAATTGAGTTGTTCTTTATATTTTTCTTCAATCGATTCAAGCTGTGAAAACAATTCAGTCCATTCGTTAAAAATCAAGTCGAGTTCTTTTTTGACATTGTTATAGCTGATGTTTTTTTCTTTTAACATTACCGGGTTGTTAAATATTTCGGGAGTGGCAAGTTCTTGTTCCAATTCAAGTTTGCTTTTTTCCAGTTCGTTTATTCTTTTTTCGTAATAATTGAGTCTTTCTTTCAGTTCTTTGGTCTCATTATATTTTTGCTGTCGTAGTTCTGCTTCTTTTCTTTTATTTTCTTTCCGTGTTGATTTATTTGATTGAATCTGTTTTGCAGATTCTTCAATGGTCTTTTCTTCTTCTCTTCTCGATAAATAATATTCTATACCACCATAGTGAACTCTAAGTGATTTGTCTCTCAATTCATAAACTTTGCTAACTATTGGTTTGAGAAAATCGATGTCGTGCGAAACTATGATAAGAGTACCGTTGAAATCAATAAGTGCGTTTTGCAGGACTTCTTTTGATGAGTGGTCGAGATGGTTTGTCGGTTCGTCCAGAATTATTAGATTGCTTTTTGTAAGCAGAAGCCGGGCTAAAGCAAGTCTACTTTTTTCCCCTCCCGAAAGAACTTTTACTTTTTTAAATATCGAATCACCTGTAAAAAGAAACGATCCGAGCAACGACCTCAATTGTCCAGGAGTAAGCTGGTCGTTTACAGACTGCAATGAATCGATAAGGTCTTCCTCGCCATTTAAAGATTCAGTTACTTCCTGTTCGTAGTACGAAACTAAAGTATTATGGCCGTATATTACTTCACCTGCAGAAGGTAAGATTTTCTTTGCAATTATTTTTGCAAGGGTTGTTTTACCAGCTCCATTAGGACCGACTATGGCAATCTTTTCGCCTCTCTCTATTTTAATATCAATATTTTCAAGAACGCTTATGTTTCCGTACGATTTGAAAATCTTTTTTAATTCAACTGGAACAGCTCCGCTTTGTTCGACTTCTGGAATGCGAAAGTTGATTTGCTTTTCTTCGTCTTCGATTTCAATTCTTTCGATTTTTTCCAGTTGCTTGATGCGACTTTGAACCTGACGCGCTTTTGTGGCTTTAAATCGGAATCTTTCAATGAACCTTTCAGTTTCTTTAATCTTCTTCTCGAGATTTTTTTCCGCTTCTTTTAATTGTTTTTCTCTTTCCTTGCGGAATCTTAAATACTGCTCGTAAGTACCAGGAAAGAAATTGATTTTTCTGTTGAAAATTTCGAGAGTTTTATTGGTTACGTTATTAATAAAATGTCTGTCGTGAGATACAATTATTAAAGCTCCACGGTAATTATTGAGGAAGTTTTCGAGCCACATTAAAGTGTCGATATCGAGATGGTTTGTTGGTTCGTCCAGTAAAATTAAATCGTTTTCTCCCAATAGAATTTTAGCCAGTTGAATTCGCATCTGCCAGCCGCCAGAAAACTCTTCAGTCCGACGGTCAAAATCGGTATTCTTGAAACCCAGACCGGTAAGAACTTTTTCTGCACGCGCTTCCAGCGAGTAATAGTCGTATTGTTCCTTGCGATGATGTATTTCTCCTAATTCCTCGATTAGCAATCTCTTTTCATCTTCGAGTATTTCAGTAGATTCCAGTTGAGAAATTATCGAAGCTTCTTTTTCTTCGAGTTCTTTAATATCGGGCATGGAGGACTTTACTTCCTCGAGAAGAGTCCTTCCCTTGAAACTTATTAGTTCCTGCGGCAGATAACCAATTCTTATCCCTTTCTGAATAAGTACTTTGCCCGTTTCAGATAGCTCTTGTCCGCAAATTATTTTCAACAGAGTTGATTTACCCTTGCCGTTTGACCCAACAAGAGCAATTTTATCGTTTCTGTTGATTTTAAGGCTTACGTCTTCGAATAAATTTTCACCAGTAAATTGAACGGATAAGTTTATTATGTCGATCATAAAAAATCTTATTTCCGAATTACTGCTATTTTTGAAACCGCAACGTTGTTGGCTTCTCTGTCGTATGCAACGATTAAATACACTCCCGAAGAGACGTACTTGCCATCGTTATCTTTACCGTCCCAATATGCAATCCTTCCGCCCGGTGCTTTAAAGTCTCTGACCAATTGGTTGTTTATATCAATTATCTTGATATAAGAATCGTCAATTAGACCATCGATAATTAAAGTGTTCTCGGAAGAATTATCAATTATAAAAGGAGAGGGATAAGCAAAAATTTCGCCAAAAGATTCTAAAGGCTGTAAAAATGTAGTCTCAATTTTTACAAGACCATAATCTGTACCTGCGTAAACAATTCCTCTCTTTTTGTCGATTGTAATTGAACGTATCATGTCATCGGGTAACGGACTGTTAAGCGATGTAAAATAATTGATCACTTCGAATCCGTCAGATGATAGTTGTAACAATCCTTTATTGGTGCCAACCCATTTCTGGTCGATGGCATCTACAGCTATCGAGGTTACAGAAAGTCCTCGTAGTGAAGGTATGGAAATATTTAATACGGACGGATTCGATGGATCGGGTATAATGTTCATCCCGAGACTTGTACCGACCCACAGTTGTCCTCTGTTGTCAACTTTGAGTGCAGTAACTGTATTAGTAAGTAGTCCATTTGTCTGACTAATATAACCTTGTATGTCGTCGTTAGTATTTGAAAAAGTGCTGTTTTCGTTATAATAATAAAGTCCAATTCTTCCGGAAAACAGGCGGAACCATTTTGTATCAAACTGGTCAATTTCCAGTTCGTATGTCAATTCGTTCGAAGTCAAGAGTGGTTTTGTGTACGAATAACCGTACCAATTGCCTTCTGTTGTTAATACATATAGTTGTTGCAGGAATGTGTTCTGTAAATTTGTCAACCAGACATTGCCTTTTGAATCTTCTTCGATATCTGTAATTACTACAAAATTTGGGTCACTTGGAATGCCTGCAAGTGGACTGTTCCCAGCGTTGTAAGCTTCTAAAGAGCCATCTTTATAGATTGCAAATCCCTTTCCCCAGGTGCCTAAATATACTGCCTCAGAAGTTCTGGAAGCTCGTACACTGAAGACGTCGTTTGTCTGAAGTGATGGAAATTTCTGGTAATTCACCACGTCCCAATGATTTCCGTCAAATACCATAGCACCAATTCCCTGACCATCTTTACCCGTTGCAATCCATAGATTGCCTTCAATATCTACGTCCATATTCAAAAAAGAATTGCTTGCCGGATTGTCCGGCTTGATTATTTTTTCACTTCCGTTTGAAAGTTCAATTACTCCGGATGTAGTACCTAAATAAATTTTTCCATTATAAACAGCAACCGACGTAAGTTCGAAAGAATTATTATTGTAGATCAATGATACTTCGGAACCATCGTAGAGGTAGAGCGAATTTTTCGATGCGGCATAAATCTTTGTATTGTCTACGTAGAAGTCGACAACAGGAACGGCTTCTAATGTTAAAATGTCCCACGACGTGTTGTATTGATAAATACCGTTATCTGTAGCTGCAATAACTTTGTCGGAATAAAGATCGAATTTTCTAATTGTACCAAAAGAACCTGATGAAGATGATGTATAATTAAGCCACGATTCTGGTGCAACGAGATTTGTTGAACCAGGCTTTTGAACAGCTATTCCAGAAGAAGTAGCTGTGAAAATTCTTTCATCTTTGATTACTGCACTGACATTAATCTCCGACGAAAAATTCCCGAATTTTGTAAATGTATCGTAGAGTGAATAATTATTTTTATTAATCAATACAACGCCGAAAGACGTGGCGACAAAAATTGTGTCGCCTTTAGCATAGAGATTATTAATTCTTTTTTGTGATTTGTCGGATTTATAGATATCCAGAATATTTTTAGATGCTCCACTTTCGATGTCGTAAAAAATGACAAAGCCTTCGACTGTGCCGAGCCAGATTTTATTATCTGTATCGATAAATATTGATGTGAAATTCTGGCTGTTGATGTTATCCGCTTTGTTTATAATAACAAAAGATGAATCTTCCGGATTGTATAAATAAGCTCCGCCTGAAGTAGCAACCCATATTCCGTTATCAGAGGTCATTAGATCAACAACATTATCCATATTTGAATAGACTTCCCAATTCAATATGTTCTGGGCATTAAGATTCGCATAAACAATAAATAATAAAAAAATGCTTTTGATAAGTTTAACCATATTTCACCGCAAGTTATAATAATTGGTAGTAAAAGATAATATTTAAACCCAATAATTTCATTTTAGGAAAATATAAAAGGGATGAAAAAAAAGAGTAATATCAGGCGGTATTCCTGTGAAGCATATTTCTCATTGCATCAAGGTGATTGGGGGCTAAGTTATATTTGCCTAAATTTCCTTCGTCATTTTTTTTGCCACCATGGAAATCGGAACCCCCGCTTTCGAGTAGACAATATTGATTTACGATTCCCTTATAAAAAGCGATTTGATTTTCGTTGTGGCTCGGATGGATTACTTCGATTCCGTCGAGACCTGCTTCAATAATATTGACCAAAATTGATTCTTTTATAAAGCCCGGATGGGCTATAAACGAAAGTCCACCGGCGTCTTCGATTAGTTTTAAAGCGCTTTGAGGAGAAAAATGAATTTTCCTTTCGTATGCCGGTCCTCTGTCGCCGATATATTTTTCGAATGCTTCAAAGTAATTGTCGATAATACCAAGGTCAACAAGTGTATAAGCGATGTGAGGCCGGCCGATAGCGGAATTTTTAGCTCTCTCAATTACGTCGTCAATTGTAATATTCATACCGAGACTTCTCAGTTTTTCAACAATCCTTTTTGCTCTGTGGTAACGTTCTTCCTTAAAAAAAGTGAGGCATTTTTGAAGCTCTTTGTTTTTATAGTCGATAAAATATGCCAGTAAATGGACTTCCACATTATCGATGTCGGTACTGATTTCGAGTCCTGGAATTACTTCAACGCCCAGGTCCTTTCCGCATAGAATTGCCTCTTCGAGTCCATCGATTGTATCGTGGTCAGTTATGCTTATTGTGCGTAGACCTTTTTCGTAAGCCATCTGAACAATTTCCTCAGGGGAATAAGCACCGTCGGAGTAGGTGGTATGAATATGTAAATCGATCATCTCAGCCGTAGAGTTCCTTGAATTTTTCGTAATCTACAATTCTTATGTTTGGCCCATCGATCTCGATTAGACCTTTTTTGGCAAAGGAATGAAGTGTCCTCGATATTGTTTCTCTGGAAGTGCCTGCCATATTTGCGATATCCTGCTGTACCGGTAATTTTTCGAGTTCGACTTTCCCGTGTCTTATTTTACCGATACTTTCTGCCAATTCAAGTAAAACGGTGGCAACTTTTCCTTCGGCGTCTTTGAGAGAAAGTGCTTTTATTTTTACATTGGCGGCTCTAAGTCGATTCGTAAGTTCTTCGAGTAGTGCCAGAGCAACTTCGTGATGTGTTTTGAGCAGGTCGATAAATTCATTCCTCTGAATTATGAAAATTTCTGAATCTTCAATTGCCGTAACAGTGGCCGACCTTGTTTTCCCGTCGAGTATTGCCATCTCTCCAAAAAAATCATTGTCAGAGAGGATCGATAAAATAACTTCTTTGCCGTCCTCGCTTGTACGCGATACTTTTACTTTTCCTTTGAGCATTATAAAAAGGGCTGTACCAGATTCGTCTTCTTTCAAGATTACTTCATTTTTGGAATAGATCTTACGCGTACCCGAGTTCTCAATACTTTTTAAAGTTACATCGGGTAAATTCGAGAAAATCGGCACATACTTAAGGAAACTTCCCGATTCCATAGCCCTTCCTGAAGTTAATTTCAGAATGATTGCATAAAAATAACTTTTTGTAAGCCTTTTGACAAGTAAATTTCTTAGACGTAAAGAACAGAGTAAATATTTAATGGATGGATCAAATACTCATAATCATATTTAAATGAACTGCCACCTTCTCCTAAATTAATTAGAATGATTTGGCAGAAGAGTTTAACTAAAACGGTTAATGTAAAAATTCTGTTAAAAAATTACAGAATTTTAATATTGTTAAATTGAAAAAGGGGAGATAATTATCTATATTTGTGTCCGAATTTTATTCACATATTCGTAATTGGAGGATAAATTATGGCAGTAAAAGTAGGAATTAACGGATTCGGAAGAATCGGTAGATTAGTACTAAATGTACTTGCCGAAAAAGGATACCTCGGTAAAGAGGTAGACGTTGTTGCAGTTGTAGATATCAGCACCGACGCAAAATACTTTGCTTATCAACTAAAATATGATTCCGTCCACGGTAAATTCAAAGGTACTCTCGGAAGTGAAAAGAGCGACCCATCGCTCGAAGCAGACGATGTGCTCGTCGTAAACGGACATAAAATCAAATGCATTATGGCTCAGAAAGATCCTTCCCAATTGCCCTGGAAAGATCTGGGAGTTGATATTGTCATTGAATCGACCGGTCTGTTTACAAGTTCCGATAAAGCAAAAGGACACATCGATGCCGGTGCTAAAAAAGTTTTAATTACAGCTCCCGGAAAGGGCGATGTAAAAACTATCGTTATGGGTGTTAACGATGATTCATATGATCCCGCAAAAGACATTATTGTATCAAATGCTTCCTGCACAACTAATTGTCTTGCCCCAATTGTTCACGTATTAATTAAAGAAGGAATTGGTATCGAAACAGGATTGATGACTACAATTCACTCGTATACAGCTACTCAAAAAACTGTCGATGGTCCTTCGAAAAAAGATTGGAGAGGAGGTAGAGCTGCTGCAATTAATATTATTCCTTCAACAACCGGAGCAGCCAAAGCAGTTGGACAGGTATTACCATCGACAAAAGGTAAATTAACCGGCATGTCGTTCCGTGTACCAACAGCAGACGTTTCCGTTGTCGACCTTACATTCCGCGCCGAAAGAGATACTTCAATCGAAGAAATCGATCAGTTGATGAAGAAAGCTTCCGAAACATATCTCAAAGGTATCCTCGGTTACTGCAACGAAGAAGTTGTATCGACCGACTTCATTCATGATGAACGCTCGTCGATTTATGACTCGCTGGCAACTCTCCAGAATAATTTGCCTGGCGAAAAGAGATTCTTCAAAATCATTTCCTGGTATGATAACGAATGGGGTTATTCCTGTAGAGTAGTAGATTTACTCATTAAAATGATTAAATAAATTCGATCAGCTTTAAGAGAGACGCAGTTGACGGCTAAGTACCGCGCTGCGTCTTTTTTATATCGACTCAAGTAAATCGATTGGAGGATAAAATGAAAAAACTAAGTATTGACAAAGTAGACCTCAAAGGGAAAAGAGTACTGGTTCGTGTCGACTTCAATGTACCTTACGATGAGAACATGAATATAACAGACGATTTAAGGATTAGAGCAGCATTGCCGACAATTAAGAAAATTATTTCCGAAGGTGGAAAGGCAATTTTAATGAGTCACCTCGGCAGACCAAAGGGCAGTCCCAATCCAAAGTATTCATTAAAACCGGTTGCTGTCCGTTTGAGCGAACTACTCGGTAATGAAGTGAAATTTGCTACCGATTGCATTGGAGATGAAGTTAAAGCAATGGCAGATTCTTTGAAGGAAGGCGAGGTTTTATTGCTGGAAAATTTACGTTTTCATGCCGAAGAAGAGAAAAACAACCCTGAGTTCTCTAAACAGTTAGCCAGTTTGGGGGACGTGTATATAAACGATGCTTTCGGAAGTGCACATCGCGCTCATGCTTCAACTGAGGGAGTAACTAATTATATCAATATCTGCGCAGCTGGATATTTAATGCAAAAAGAATTGGACTATCTCGGTGGTGCCATTGCCAATCCCGAGCGTCCATTTACGGCTATTCTTGGCGGTTCTAAAATTTCGGGTAAGATCGACGTTATAGAAAACCTACTGCCGAAAGTTGACAATCTTTTAATTGGCGGAGGAATGGCTTATACATTTTACAAAGCGATGGGTTATGAAATTGGCAAATCGCTTCTCGAGGAAGAGAAAATTGAACTTGCCAAAGAGATGCTCGAAAAATTCAAAACATCAGGTAAAAATGTTTTGCTGCCGAAGGATAACGTAGTTGCTCCGGAATTTAATAACGACGCTCCTTCTGAAGTTGTGGATTCCGATAAAATTCCTACAGACAAAATGGGGCTCGATATAGGACCTAAAACAATCGAAGCTTTCAAGAAAGTTATCTTAGAAAGCAAAACAATTATATGGAATGGACCGCTTGGAGTTTTCGAGTTTGATAATTTTGCCAAAGGTACATTTGCAATTGCCGAAGCGCTTGCAGAAGCTACTTCAAAAGGTGCCAAAACCATTATTGGAGGTGGCGACTCGGCTGCTGCTATTAAAAAAGCAAATCTGGAAGATAAAGTATCACACGTTTCTACAGGAGGTGGCGCTTCGTTGGAATTTCTGGAAGGCAAAGTGTTGCCTGGTGTCGCTGCATTGAATGACGACAATTAATTGTTCCTGCCGGGGCTGACTCGTAATTTCTGAGTCAGCCTCAATTTAAAACCCTCAACGCTGGGCATTTCTCGTAAAAAAAAATTATTTTCGTATATAAAAAAGAGTGATAAATAAATGGGACTTGATTCAAGAGATTATTATCGACCGTCGGGTTTCGGAGGTTTTTCTTTCTTTCCGAAAGTCATAAAGAATTTACTAATCATCAATATTGTAGTTTTCTTAATACAATTGATATTCGAGAATTTTACTTTTGGCGGTATTCCCGGATGGTACTACCTGAATAGATATTTTGCATTGAATCCAATTACGGGATTTGACCAGCTGGGCGAGCCTTATAATTTCCAGATTTGGCAATTTATAACTTATCAATTTATGCACGGCAGTTTTACCCACATTCTATTTAATATGTTTATGCTCTGGATGTTTGGTATGGAAATAGCAAATATTATGGGTCCAGGAAAATTCTTAGTTTTTTATCTGGCATGTGGAATTGGCGCGGGTTTGTTCCAGATTTTTTTATCGCCGTTGTTAGGTTCAGTTCTGGCTCCAACAATCGGCGCCTCAGGGGCAGTATTCGGTATAATGATTGCCTTTGCAATGTTTTTTCCCGATAGATATATTTTATTCTACTTTCTTATTCCTATCAAAGCAAAGTATTTAATTGCAATTCTTATCTTATTTGAATTCGTTTCTGTCAACGAGCCTACAATTGTAGCTCATCTGGCTCATATTGGAGGAGCAGTTACCGGATTTCTTTTCGTTGTGCTCGACAGGAATTACAATTTTAGATTTAATAATCTCTTTAATTTGTTCAGGCGAGACAGAAGATCTGGAAGTACAACTAAATTCAGAAAACCACGTAAATTTAGAGAAACTGAAATAGAAGAAGCGGAGTTCTACGAACTCGATTCCGATAAGGAAGAAATTACACAGGAAGAGATCGATAGAATTCTTGATAAAATAAGTCAAAGCGGATATCAGAACTTGACAGAACGTGAGAAGAGAATTCTTTTTGAAGCCAGTAAAAGAAAATAAAATTTTACTGCTGGCATTATTTTTCCCTCTCGCATTGTTTTACGGATGCAAACAAAATAACCTGCCGGAGGATCAAAAAGCTGCAGAAGTGTATGTCCATTTATTGATCATAAACGAAAAATATGGCGCAGAATCCGATTCCTCTAAGATCCTTAAGGAACACGTTTTCAAAAAATATGAGATGCACGAAAAAGAGTTTGAAGATTATTTAAAAAGCCTCGAAGAAGATAAAGATAAGTGGGAACTTTTTTTTAATTTATCCGAGGAATATTTAGACCGCTTGAAAAAGGAAGGCAATTTTAACTGAAGCTTTTTCTGGCTAATGCAATTCGTAATTTTGAGTAACTGATCTTGCCATCGAATATTTTATAAAGCTGTTTTAAATCTCGTATACCTTCGTCGATCTTTTCGTTAATTATTTCGAGTTCCCCTTTGTCGAAGAGATAATCGGTTTCCAATTCAGGTAGGATGCTAATTAGTGTTTCGATCTGGAGAGAAATTACGGATTCTGGCAAGCCTGTCATCGATGATATATCCTTTAAAGAATATCTTTTTTGAACGAATTCATAAATTTTCCTGAAATTTTGAGGCAGATTTCTGTCGGAAAGTTTCTTTTCTAAAGTATTCTCCTTATCAAAAGTTTTTATTACAGTAATTATTTCTTCGCCCAGTTTGTTGTACATATATTTAGTAAATCCGCGTATCGACATCAATTCGGCATAAGTAGAAGGCTTCCGGCGAGATATTTCAATCAAAACCTCGTCGGGACAAATCATATATGTGGGCTGATTGAATTTTCTGGCAGCTTCTTTTCGGATTTCTTTCAATTTATTCATTAGAACTAACTGATGTTCATAATCTTTAAAATGGTCGCTTTTCTTGTCTGCTTTTAATTTTACAAGTCCTTTATTCCAAACAATTTTATTCTCGTTTTGCAGATCCGTAATCGAGTTCTCAATTTCCAGTTGTGTAAAGTGCGTGCAGGCAGCATACGAAGTGTAATTTCGATAGTTCGAGTCTGAGCCTATTAATATTTTTATAAGTGTTGGTGGATCTAAAGGTTCGCCGCATTCGCGCAGAACACTTAGAATATGTCCCTTAATATAATCGTTGTCGGATAATTCAATTTTAACATTAGTACAATTATCACATTTGCCACACGTGTAACTTTCATTTTTTTCTCCAAAGTAATCGAGTATAAATTTCATACGACATTCATTTGTATTAGCAAAATCGATCATTCGTTGCAATTTTGTTTTGTGGTGTTTAATCAAGCGCTCGTTGTCCGTAAAGTCGAAGTTCAGCAGATCATTTCGAAGCCTTTCTTTAATAAATTTAATTTCGACGTGGGGTGTGGGCTTTGTAAAATTTATTATACCGCATCGATCGAAAAGTTCGAGATTTTCTACAATCTCTTTTTCTGTAATGCCTAAAATTTCTGATAACTTTTTTATGTTAATCTCTGTTTTGCGAATAAATATTTTTTCTTTATAAAGTTTTATTAGCAAATATAGAAGGTCTTTAAGCTCATCGTTTTCGAGTCGACTTGCAAAGTTTTCAATTCTTTCATACGGATAGGAAAAAAACGCATAATACTTGCTCGAATTGCTTTTCTCCTGCTTGAGGTAGCCGGATTTTTCCAGAATTTTTAAAGAAGACTCAAGTAGAGCTTTATTAATATTATGCTTTTCAAGAAAAGCGATTAATGCTGGCTCAAGGAGTATCGGTTTATCTGGAAATCTATTTAAAGCAATTCGATGATGATCGCAAATTGAATTATAGACGAACTCGACATGACTTCGGGTGGGAAAAGAATTATTGATGAAATATTCCTGAATATTAATATCTTCTTCGTCGAATAATAAAAAAATATTTGAAGGCTTGCCATCTCTTCCAGCCCGTCCAATTTCCTGGTAATAATTTTCGAGATTACCGGGAATGTTATAATGTATAATTGTTCTAATGTCGCTTTTATCGATGCCCATCCCAAAAGCATTAGTGGCAATTATTATTTTCGTTTTGCCTTCAATAAAGTCGTCCTGAATGATTTTTCTCAATTCGGTTGTTAATCCAGCATGATAGTAAGAAGAAGTAATTCCATTGTCTGTCAGAAATTTGGCCAGTTCCTCGGAGTATCTGCGCGTTGCCGTATAAACTATTGCAGGCAACTCATTTCTTTCGAGTAATTTCAGAAGGGTTTCTTTTTTCCTCAGAGTTTTTATAACGTGAAGATGCAAATTAGACCTTTCAAATCCGTAGACAAAAACACGTGGGTTGTTCATACCTAATTGGGTTACAATATCTTCTCGCACGTCTTCTGTGGCTGTTGCTGTAAAAGCAGATATTTTTGTAATGCCGGCATATTCTCCAAAATTTCTTATTTTCCTGTAGCTTGGTCTAAAATTGTGTCCCCATTCACTTATACAGTGAGCTTCGTCAACAAAGAGATAAGCAGGTTTTACACTTCTGATTTTTTCTTTAAACTCATTATTGTCGAGTTTTTCCGGTGCAACGTAAAGCAGCTTTATTTTCCCTGAATCAATTTTATGATAGATCGAATAGGTTTCTCTGAGATCGAGAGTGCTGTTAATAAAAGCTGCAACCTCTTGTTTAAGATTGATCGCATCCACCTGGTCTTTCATCAAGGAAATTAGAGGTGATATTACGATCGAAAGTGAGTCGGAGGCAAGGGCTGGAATTTGGTAGCAAATTGATTTCCCGCTGCCTGTAGGCATTATAGCCAGCGTATTTCTTCCTTCGAGGATCGAGTCGATAATTTCTTTTTGTCCTGGTCTGAAATTTTTGTAACCGAAAAATTCAGTTAAAATCTCCTCGGGTTTCATAATAAAGTGGTTCGAATTCTCATATTTGATTTGTTTTTTTTAGATTTAATAAAATGCCTACAAATAAGATAACAAATTTATCTTATTTCTTATTAAATTGTTGGTACGAATTTTGTAATTGTTCGCAAAAAAATTAAGGTAAAAAATGTCAGAAGAAAAATTACGTCTCGAAGATCTGTTGGGCAGTAAAGTAGCCAACGGCGATAAAGAGAAAATCGATTATGTTGCGATTATAGGCGGTGGCTTGATGGGGCAGGGGATAGCGCAAACCATTTCGGCTGCTGGCATCGATGTGGTTATAATCGAAAAGGATGAGGAACGCTGCAAGAAGTCACAGGAAAGTCTTAAAGCTTCGATGGAAAGGGAAATTTCCAGATGGGCAATGACACAGAGTGAAATGAAATCGATTCTCAGCAGAATAAAATGGACAACCGACCGCACGGAAATTCCCGATTGCGACCTGATTATCGAAGCCGTTGACGAAAATTATGAATTGAAAAAACAGATTTTCAAAGAACTCGATGAAATTGCTAAACCCGATACTATTTTTATTTCGAATACTTCAACGCTGAGTTTGACTAAAATAGCCGAAGTTACAAAAAGGTCAGATAAAATTATTGGAATGCACTTCCTGAATCCTGTGCCGAAAGTTCCACTTGTCGAATTGGTACGTGCACTCGAAACCTCCGACAAGACAGTCGAAATAATTAAGAAATTTGCAGCACGTATCGGTAAAACACCAGTTCAAGTTTATGAATATCCTGGTTTCGTTACAACCCGTGCAATTGTTCCCTTGCTTAACGAGGCGATGTATATATTGCTCGAGGGGATTGCTTCGGCCCATGATATCGATACTGCCATGAAACTCGGTTACAATTTTAAGATGGGTCCGCTTGAAATGGCAGATACGATGGGACTCGACGAAGTCCTCGCATGGATGGAAACTTTATGGCATAGTCTGGGCGAACCACGTTACAGACCATGTCCAATTCTTAGAAAACTTGTAAGAGAAAGAAAGCTCGGCAAGAAGACAGGTGAAGGCTTCTTCAAATACGACGCCGATGGGAAAATAATTACTTCAATGATGAAATAGAGGTTTGAAATGAAGGTTCTGGTATTAAACAGCGGTAGTTCTTCAATTAAATATCAATTTTTCGACACAGACCAAAAGATTGCTCTTGCAAAAGGAATGGTAGAAAGAATTGGAATGTCGAGCGCAGTTTTAACTCATACACCTCACGGTAAAGAGAAAATAAGGATTGTTGGCGAAATCCTGGACCACTCGATAGCTATTGAATATGTAATTGCAGTATTACTCAGTCGTAACCACGGAGTAATTAAGGATAAAAAAGAAATTGATGCTGTAGGCCACAGAGTTGTTCATGGAGGTGAAACTTTCTCGGGCTCTGTTCTTATTACCGACCAGGTAATGAATGCAATAAAAGAAAATATTGAGCTGGCACCATTACACAACCCCCCAAACATCAAAGGTATAAATGCAACCAAAGAACAACTTCCTGATATTCCACAGGTAGCTGTATTCGATACAGCATTTCACGTTCAAATGCCCCCGAAGGCATTTTTATATGGTATTCCTTACGAGTTGTACAGAAAGTATAAAATTAGACGTTACGGTTTTCACGGCACATCGCATAGATATGTATCCGAAAGAGCCGCAGCAATATTAAATCGTCCAATCGAAGAACTCAAAATAATCACAGCCCATCTGGGTAACGGATGCTCAATGGCTGCGGTCAATTATGGCAAATCGATCGACACAACAATGGGCTTTACCCCTCTTGAAGGACTTTTAATGGGTACAAGGAGCGGTGATATGGACCCATCAGTCATTCTTTATATAATGGGTAAAGAAGGGTTGTCGATTTCGGAAGCAAATACTTTGTTGAACAAACATAGCGGATTGATAGGACTCAGCGGCGAAAGCAGCGATATGAGAGAGATTGAAAATGCTGTTCTCGAAGGGAATAAAAAAGCCAAAAATGCTTTCGATGTTTTTACTTACAGGATTAAAAAATATATCGGTGCTTATGCAGCTGCAATGGGTGGTTTAGATGCAGTAGTATTTACAGGCGGTATAGGAGAAAATTCCGCTATGGTAAGAAGAGACGTCTGTGCAGATCTGGAATTTCTCGGAATTAAACTCGACGATAATTTGAACCAGAATCCAGTGGGCGAGGCAATTATTTCGTCTGGAGATTCCGGGGTTAAAATTTTACGTATACCAACAAATGAAGAACTTGTGATTGCACTTGATACTGAAAAAATTGTTAGAGAACAGATGAACAACCTCCCCTCTTAAACCGGTTTCCTCATAATGAGGAATTCTTCATAGCATGACCTCCTTAATTTGTTAGATGCAGGCTCGTTTGAGCCTGCTATTTTTTTATAATTACCACAAGTATTATTTTTCACATTCATAATTAAAGAAATTAATCGACGAGAGGTACTCAGTGGAACTTTTTTTAAAAGGGAAAACCGTACTGGTTACTGCCGCCAGTATGGGTATTGGAAGAGCAACGGCAGAATTG
Organism: Melioribacter sulfuriphilus; assembly: GCF_052656625.1. NCBI lineage: Bacteria > Pseudomonadati > Ignavibacteriota > Ignavibacteria > Ignavibacteriales > Melioribacteraceae > Melioribacter > Melioribacter sulfuriphilus. The sequence continues at coordinate 69,883 of NZ_JBQXXK010000001.1, forward strand.
TTTATTAAAGAAGGGTGCAAAGTTGCCATCTGCTCGCGTAATAAAGATAATCTGCTTAAAACCGTCTCTGAAATCCGCAACATATTTAACGTAGAACCGATGTGGGTTGTCTGTGATATTAATAAGAGCGAAGATATTGAAAATACAGTTAAGAAAGTTAAAGAGGAGCTTGGAAGTATCGACATCCTTGTAAACAACTGCGGAGGTCCTACACCGGGTTTCTTTGATAATCTTGACGACAAAAATTGGGACGAAGCGTTTCAACAAGTGCTGATGAGCGCTGTAAGATTTACTCGACTTGTACTTCCTGGAATGAAAGCAAACAAATGGGGCAGAATAATTAATATTACATCACTTTCAGTAAAACAGCCCGTCGACAATCTTGTATTATCAAATTCATTTAGAAGCGCATTAACAGCATTCGCAAAGACTTTGAGTAATCAAGTTGGAAAATTTAATATTACTGTAAATAATGTTGCGCCTGGATATACGTTAACTTCCCGACTCTACGAATTAGCCGTCGTAAGAGCCAAAGAGAGCGGCGTTTCGCATGAAGAAATTTTATCTTCGATGGCAAACGATGTGCCGATGAAACGTCTCGGTCGACCGGACGAGGTGGCTTCTTTAATCGTATATTTGGCCTCCGAACAGGCAGGTTATATTACCGGTTCGACCATTGCCGTCGATGGCGGAATAATAAAATCGACCTATTGACATGAAAAAAGAAATTGAATTAATAATCGATCCGGATAACATCTATAATTATGAGTTTATAAGAAAAGAAGCAGCAAAAAAAATTCACACGGATATTAATGAAATCAGTCATGTATCGATAATAAAACGTTCTATAGACGCACGTCGACAAAATCCTGTTTATAAAATAAAAGCAATTGCCTATGTAAGAGAAGCACCGTTTGAAGATATTATTAAATTCGATTTTAAAAATGTTGAAAAAGGAAAAGCTGTCATTATTGTTGGTTTCGGTCCCGCTGGAATGTTTGCTGCTCTCCGTTTTCTTGAGCTTGGTATAAAACCTATTATCCTGGAAAGAGGGAAAGACGTTCGAAGCAGAAGAAGAGATTTAAGAGCAATTCAACAATTCGGAGTTGTCAATCCCGATTCCAATTACTGCTTTGGTGAAGGCGGCGCAGGTACCTACAGCGATGGCAAATTATATACAAGATCGACGAAGAGAGGGGATGTTAAAAGAATTTTGAATCTTCTTGTTTATCACGGCGCACAATCCGAAATCTTAATTGACTCGCATCCTCATATCGGATCTAATATTCTGCCCAAAGTTGTTGCAAACATCAGAGAAACAATTCTAAAGTACGGAGGAGAAATTCATTTCAATTCACGTGTAACTGATATAATAATTGACGATTCGCATATCCGGGGAGTGATAGTAAATGATGAGAAGGAATATGTTGCAGATGCGGTAATATTATCCGTAGGTCATTCCGCGAGGGATATCTACTATTTACTCGACAAAAAAAAGATACTGTTGGAACCCAAGCCTTTTGCAGTTGGAGTAAGAATTGAACATCCACAAAGTTTAATCGACAGCATTCAATACCACACAAAAAAACGACATCCAAATTTACCCGCGGCAAGTTACAATATCGCCTGCCAGGTTGATGATAAAGGCGTTTACTCATTCTGTATGTGTCCCGGTGGTATAATAATTCCGGCATCTACTGCACCGTCAGAGCTTGTACTCAATGGAATGAGTTTATCGAGACGCGATTCTCCATTTGCAAATTCTGGACTTGTTGTAACCGTGGATGAAAACGACTGGGTGAAATATAAAAATGCAGGAGTCTTTGCTGGACTGGAATTTCAAAAATCGATAGAAATTGCTGCATTTGAAGCAGGTGGAAAATCCCAAAAAGCCCCCGCACAGAGAGTTGTCGACTTTTTAAAAGGGAGAGTATCCGACTCACTTCCAGATACTTCGTATATTCCAGGCACAGTTTCATACGACTTGAACGAATTGTTTCCTGAAAGAATTAAAAAGAGTTTACATGAAGCGCTTCTTATTTTTAATAAAAGAATGCCAGGTTATATTTCTTCAGAAGCCCAAATTTTAGCTGCTGAAACCAGGACGAGTTCTCCTGTGCGCATTCCGAGGGATAGAACAACATTAATGCATCTTCAAATTGAGGGACTTTATCCTGCAGGTGAAGGAGCCGGCTATGCGGGTGGAATTGTTTCTGCTGCTATCGATGGCGAAAAAATAGCCGAAGCAGTTGCTGATTATATTATTTGAAAATGTTTGGCTTACAATACACATCTAATTTTTTGTCAAAAGGCAGAAAAAATTTTTCAAACTTCGTTGTAGATTCATATAAACTCATATGCACTTTCTGCAGTTTACTAAAATATTATTCTTACGGAATCGATAAAATGATTTTGTTAAATTGCCTGTAGGAGAATTGTATTCGATATTTTTTATTCCCGATTGTATTACAGCTCATAAAAAGTTTACGAGTTCACAAATCCATTATACAATACGTTCAATTGTAATTAAGATGTGCTGTTTATATATGAGTTACTTCTCGATTGCTTTTTATTCAGGAAGTCAATTTCTTAGCTTTCAAGTGGTGCCTTGAAAGGTCGCCTATTTTATTTGGAAATGATAAAATTTTATTTTAAGAGGGTGTCAGGATAAATTGAGCAATTTAAAATAAACAATTATAATTAGTTCTTATTACTCAGGAGCAAAATCATATCTGGTGAAGCAAACAATAACATTTATTTTTCTTAATCGGCAAAATAAACCGCTTAAATAGAGGGACATGTCATTATTTTTTAATAATTAATGTCACTCGGCAATCTTCAAGCACAGCCGTATGTAAGTCAGGGCGTCTATTCCGTAAAGCTCCGATCTCGTAAGAAAGTAGAACAAATGATGGTAGTATATTCAATCTATATCGTTTCAAATTACAAATCGGATATTTCTTTGTTGATAGTTTCTACACTGCCGTTTCATTAACATATTATGGATACGACGTACGTAATTATGGCTATGGTCCAGAATTTAATTATTATTTTGACCTTAATGAAAGATTCAAACCTTATCTTAGAACAGAGACTATTTTATAGAAACAAAGAACAACACTTCTTTAAACTATACAGAATAAAGTTTTGTGAATGAGCTGATTACATCATTACGAATTATTTTGCAGTTGAAGCAGCAATAAATTATAGTAGAATTAAAATGGGAGAGTCAAATATCAATCAAGAAGATTGGGTAACAAAAATAATAAGTATCAATATAGGCGTGAATTTCTTAATTCACTAAAAAGTTAATAAATAAAGGCTGTTTCACTCAAGAGATAGCCTTTGTATTTTCTCTAAGCTTAGAAATTTTCATAATTTTCACAGCACGCCTCTGTTTAATCCAAATTGTTATTCGTTATTCATTATAGTATATTTTTATCCCAAAAAATCGAGATTTTTTTGTATGAGCATTACGCCGTTAATGGCTCAATATACAAGAATAAAGAAAGAATATCCTGATACAATATTGTTATTCAGGATGGGGGATTTTTACGAGACATTTGAGGAAGACGCTAAAATTGCATCGAAAGTATTAGGTATAACATTGACCAAGAGGGCTAACGGTGCAGCTGAAGATGTTCCACTTGCCGGGTTCCCACATCACGCCATCGATTCATATTTACCTAAACTTGTACGTGCAGGTTATCGAGTGGCAATTTGTGAACAGGTGGAAGACCCAAAACTTGCAAAAGGAATAGTAAAGAGGGAGGTTATCGAAGTAGTAACTCCGGGTGTGGCATTTTCCGATAAGCTCCTCGACCATAAAAAGAATAATTACCTCTTATCGATATCAGGAGATGGAGAAAGATACGGACTTGCATTTTGTGATATTTCGACGGGCGAATTCCAGACTTACGAAACAGATAAGAAGTATCTCCCTGAACAGCTCGGTTTGATTAATCCTGCAGAAATTTTAATTCCCAAAAAATTAAAGAATCTCCTCGAACCATTAATTGGTAAATACGCCAGAGATGCAAGAATAACTAAAATTGACGACTGGATTTACGATTTCGATTATTGCCAGGATTTGATATTGAATCATTTTGGAATCAAAACCTTGAAAGGTTTTGGAATCGAAGAAATGGAACTTGCTGTTTCGGCTGCCGGAGCAGCTCTTTATTATCTACGCGAAACACAAAAGGCAAATCTTCCGCACATTAATCGAATCTCGGTTTATAATCCAACTGAGTATATGGTGCTCGACTATGCTACCAAACGGAACCTTGAAATTTTATTTACCATACAAAGCGGCGAACGAGAAGGCTCGCTAATATCGATTCTTGACAAAACTTCCACTTCAATGGGTGGGCGCCTTCTTAAAAGATGGATAACCACCCCATTAAAAAAACTTGAACCAATATTGAAAAGACAGAAGTGCGTAGAAGAATTTTTTACAAATAAAACTCTCAGAAAAAATCTTCGAGAAGAATTAAGTGAAATAGGCGATCTTGAAAGATTAATTGCAAAAGCATGCACTGGCAGAATCAACCCAAGAGAAATTATTAATCTTAAAAATTCCCTCAAGAAAATTCCGATGATTAAACAACTGCTCGACCAGACGAAGGCTGAAACACTACAACAAATCAACGAAAAATTGAGTCCTCTCGAAGAGCTGGTCGGGAAAATTGAAAGCGCAATTAATGAAGATCCACCCGCCACACTCAATGACGGTGGTGTGATTAAGAAGGGATATAATCCGGAACTCGACGAATTACGAAATCTGGCCTTCAATGCCAAAGAGTGGATTGCAAATCTTCAAAAAGAAGAAAGGCAGAAAACAGGCATAGCATCCTTGAAAGTAAGTTACAATAAAGTTTTCGGCTACTATATTGAGATTAGTCATGCAAATAAAGATAAGGTACCTTCGAATTACATAAGAAAACAGACTCTCGTTAACAGTGAACGTTATATAACTCCTGAGCTAAAGGACTACGAAGAAAAAATTTTAAATGCCCAGGATAATATTGTCAGATTGGAGTTCGAGTTGTTCGAACAAATCAGATATCAAATCGCTGCGGCAACAGATGCAATACAAACAAATGCTCGCTTGATTGCTATGCTCGATTGTTTCATCTCGTTTGCAGAATGCGCCGAGCAATATAATTACGTAAAACCCACAGTTGACGAGTCGGATGTTATCGAGATAGTAGATGGAAGACATCCAGTAGTTGAACAAATTTTACCACCGGGAGAAAAATTCACACCCAACAGTTGCTTCTTATCATCTTCAGAAGATCAGATCATTATTCTGACTGGTCCAAATATGGCTGGAAAATCAGTTTATTTGAGGCAGGTTGGTCTAATAGTTTTAATGGCACAAATTGGTTCTTTCGTACCAGCAAAGAAAGCGAGAATCGGAATAGTTGATAGAATATTTACACGCGTTGGAGCAAGCGATAATATTACTATGGGCGAGAGTACTTTCCTCGTCGAAATGCAAGAAGCGGCAAATATTTTAAATAATGCTACAAAGAAAAGTCTTATTCTGCTCGATGAAATTGGTAGAGGTACAAGCACTTTCGACGGGATATCGATTGCATGGGCAATTACAGAATATTTGCACGAAAATCCAGAAATAGCCTCCAAAACTTTATTTGCCACTCATTATCACGAATTGAATGAAATGGCCGATATTTTTCCAAGAATAAAAAATTACAAAGTTGATGTCAAAGAATACGGCGATAAAGTCATTTTTCTGCATAAGGTTAAACCAGGTAGTGCGGACCACAGCTACGGTATTCAAGTTGCGCAAATGGCTGGTTTGCCAATCTATGTAACAAACCGTGCAAAAGAAATTTTACTTAATCTTGAAAGCAAGGAACTTACCCCTTATGAAGTTAAGAAAGAAAAAATTTCTCGTATGAAGAAAATCGATAGTATGCAGATTAGTCTCTTTGAAATGAAAGATGAAGAATTGCGGAGAGAAATCGAAGATCTGCCAATCGATACAATTACGCCGATCGAAGCCTTAAACAAATTGAACGAATTAAGGAAAAAAATAAAAGAAGAGAAAAATACATGAAACAACTTTATTTTATTTTGCTCGTTCTGGCTATGGCTTGTTCAGATAAATTATCGCCAGAGGAAGAAGCATATGTAAAAAAAATTGAAGAGCACCGCAAGCAAGTAAACGAATTTATGAGATCGGATCCACAATCACCGTTTAATTTCAAAAATAAAGTTGAGTATCATGAATTGAATTATTTTGACGTCAATCCCAAATTCGTCTTCACCAGTAAACTATATGAATATCCCGAGAAAGACACAGTAATAATTTTCGGCACTAAAGGTGAGCCAAGAAAGACTGTAAAATACGGTTATCTGAAATTTCAATATGATAATAAAGAATACAAAATAAATGTTTACGAGTCATACGGAGTCGACGGTACGAAATATTATTCTATCTGGTTCACCGATAAAACGACAAATAAAGAATCGTACGGAGTAGGCAGATATCTCGATTTTGAAAAACAGGCCAATCCGAATTATATTTACACCATTGATTTTAATCTTGCTTATAATCCGTATTGCGCATACAATCCTAACTATTCCTGTGCAATACCTTCTCGTGAAGACTATATCCCGTTGGAAATTAGGGCGGGCGAAAAAAAATTTCATAATTAAGGAGGTCATTTAACGTGGTTGTAATACTCGAAAAACATGCTACAAAAGAACAGATTCAAAATGTAATAAATCATCTGGAAAACTACGGTTTTAAGGTTCATATCTCCGAAGGAGCCGAAAAAACTATTATAGGTGCCATCGGTGTACAGCCTAATTTTGATATAAGAAATATTAGTATCCTCGAAGGCGTGGAAGACGTCTACAGAGTTACCACTCCGTATAAACTTGCCAGCAGGAGTTTTAAAGAAGAAAATACGATAATTAAAATTAAGGACGTGGAAATTGGGAACGAAAAAATTGTAATGATGGCAGGTCCGTGCTCGGTTGAAAGTGAAGATCAAATTTTCAGACTGGCAGAAACTGTAGCTAGATCGGGCGCCAGAATTTTACGAGGAGGTGCATTTAAACCAAGAACTTCTCCTTATTCGTTTCAAGGGCTGGGCATTGAAGGTCTGAAAATGATGCGTGCTGCGGCGGATAAATATAACCTGCTTGTAATTACCGAAGTTATGCAGATAAGTCATATTGAATTGATCGAACCATACACCGACATTTTTCAGGTAGGTGCACGCAATATGCAAAACTTTCCGTTGCTGAAAGAATTAGGCAATGTGAAAAAACCCGTTATGCTCAAGCGTGGTATTGCTGCTACCATAGAAGAATGGCTTATGTCTGCCGAGTATATTTTAAGCGGTGGCAATCCTGACGTAATGCTCTGCGAAAGAGGAATAAGAACATTCGAGACCTACACTCGAAACACTTTCGACCTTTCAGCAATTCCAATTGTACATAAGAAGAGCCACTTGCCAGTTATAGCCGATCCTTCGCATGCTACTGGATTGCGTGATCAGGTGCCGCCAATGGCAAGAGCTGCTGTTGCTGCAGGTGCAGATGGATTGATGATCGAAATTCATGACGATCCAGAAAAAGCTCTTTCGGACGGTCCTCAAGCTCTGCTGCCAGATACTTTTATTAGTTTGATGAAAGAACTCGATGCAATTGCAAAGGTAATAAATAGGTCATTTTAAATTGCACTTTAACAATATAGCTATTCTCGGATTGGGTTTAATTGGCGGGTCGTTAGCCAAAGCAATTAAATCTGCAAATACAGATTTATCAATTTCGGCTTACGATCGGCCAATTGTTCTGGAAAAAGCATTGAAAGAAAAAGTCATCGATAGAAAACTTGAAACTATCGAAGACGCTCTGGATAACGAATTGATTTTCCTTTGCTTTCCGGTTGATAAGTCGATTGAAACTTTTAAGAATTTAATCCCGAAATTGAATGCTGGACAGGTGATATCGGATGTTTGTAGTGTAAAAGAAGTGTTTAATCAAATCTGGAATGATTGTGGAATCAGCTGTAAAGGATTTTATATTGGCGGGCATCCAATGGCGGGTAAAGAAAAAAGTGGCTTTGAACACTCCGATTCAACTTTATTCGAAAATAGCGTTTACATCTTGAGCGACACAGCGAAGAACTATCCGATAATAGATCAATTTACTAATTTGATTCATTCCACAGGCGCACGTATTAGATTTCTAAATCCCAAGATACACGATATAATTGTGGCGGCAGTCAGCCATCTGCCGCAATTGCTCTCGGTCTCGTTGATAAACTCAGCAGTTATTAAAGACAGCGATATTAATTTCTTCGATTTTGCCGCCGGGGGATTCAGAGATATGACACGGATAGCGGCAAGCGATTTTAATTTGTGGGAACCAATAATAAAATACAACCAGAAAAATATTTTACAGGCGATTGACAATTTTTCTTACGACTTAGCTGAACTAAAAAATGCTATCGAAAAGGGTAATTACAAACTATTAGCTGAAAAATTCGAAAGCGCACGCAAAAAAAGAGATGAAATTCCTAAAAATACAAAGGGTTTCATCAATCCTCTTTTCGACATTTTTGTTTTTGTTAAGGATCAACCTGGAGTCTTAGCAAGAATAACAACCGCTCTTTACGAAGCGGGAATTAATATAAAAGACCTGGAATTGCTGAAAATAAGACTCGGCTCGGGTGGCACTTTCAGAATTTCATTCGAAACCCAACAAGATGCCACTAAAGCTAAAACCATTATAGAGGATCTGGGATTCGCAACTCGTTTTTAGTCATTTCGGAGGCGTTCACATCACAATTTATTCTTACGTTAATCGCAATATTTACTTATATTTTGTACAGTAAACAGATGAATAAAGAAAAATGGCAAAAACAACAATAACTTCGTCTATTTTTTCGCAAAATCTAAAGAAGAATTCGTATCCCAAATACGAATTTCATGTGGCAGCAGAAATTCGTAAGAAATACGAAATCGAAGATGAATTCTTCTCGATTGAAGGCAATCTGATTTTTGCCAACTTTCATGCCGTTCGAAAATTGGTACATAAAATTAATGCAAAAAGAAATCCTCAGGACCATCTTCAAGCTGGCAAAGTAAATGCAGCCGCATTAATTGACGAGATTTATCACTATCTTCTCAGGATTTATGAAGAGAGTGTTAACCCTGGGGTTCTCGAGCGTGCAGGAAATTTTATAATTAATAATATCGGCGACAACCGATATGTAAAATTATTGTTTGAATTTGTGGAATTATTTCCAACTAACGATATATTCAGAGGACGAATTAGCATCCACGATTATATCAACTCAATTACTGCCGGTAAGAAAAATACTGAAATTATACTGGAAGAATTAATACTTCTCCATTTTGCCAATCAGAATCCAGCAAACAAAAAAATCAGAGAGTTATTCGACGACAATTATTTCAAGGATAGGGATCTTTATCGCAAAACTATTACTTTGTTGGAAGAATTTTTCAAAGAAGAAAAGCACTTCGGTTTAGAAAACCAGGATTTATTTACTTTCTTCAAATCACCTTTTCAATACAGTCCTGAAGATATTGAAGGTCAACTCGATTTTATAAGAGAGAAGTGGGGCGTATTGTTAAACGAAGATTTTCTGAAAAAGTTATTGCGGAGCAAGGATTTTATTAAAGAGGAATATATTTTAGGAGGTGGACCAGGTGGAGCTCCGATTATAGCGCCTCAATTCGTTGGTGTGCCAGAAAATGCGGATATCCTTAGACTCGGGAAATCCGGCTTTCAATACGCACTCGAAGCCAAAAAAGATTATGAAGAACCCGAGAATTTTACTGCCGATACTGATTGGATGCCTAAAGTAGTTTTGATCGCAAAAAATACTTACGTGTGGCTCGATCAATTGAGCAAAAAATATCAGAGAGCTATCAAAAGACTTGACGATATTCCAGATGAAGAACTAGAAAACTTGCGTCGATGGGGTTTTAATGCACTCTGGTTGATCGGTATCTGGGAAAGGAGCAGTGTTTCTAAAAAGATAAAACATTTGATGGGAAATATCGACGCAATCGGATCGGCATACTCGCTCTATGATTATATAATTGCTCACGATCTTGGCGGCGAAGAAGCTTATCAAAATCTGGTCAGAAAGGCAAAACATTACGGTATCCGTCTTGCCAGCGATATGGTGCCAAATCACACAGGAATTTATTCACGCTGGATTGTCGAGCACCCTGATTATTTTATACAGACTTCCTATCCGCCTTTTCCATCTTACAGTTTTACTGGTCCAAATCTTTCAGACGATCCAGCAATTCAAATAAGAATCGAAGATGGATACTGGGATCGTTCTGATGCTGCAGTTGTATTCGAATGGATAAATAATAATACTGGCGAAAGACGTTATATTTATCATGGCAACGATGGTACAAATATGCCATGGAACGATACTGCTCAACTCGATATGATTAAAGCAGAAGTGCGCGAAGCAGTAATTCAGAAAATTTTTGAAGTTGCTCGTAAATTTCCAATTATCCGTTTCGATGCGGCGATGACTTTGACCAAAAGGCATTTTTCCAGACTCTGGTATCCCGAACCAGGGAAAGGAGGCGATATCCCCTCGAGATCCGATTTTTCGATGACACAGGAAGAATTCGACAGACTCTTTCCAAAAGAATTCTGGCGAGAGGTTGTCGATAGAATTAATCAAGAGATGCCCGATACTTTACTGCTTGCCGAAGCCTTCTGGTTGATGGAAGGGTATTTCGTAAGAACTCTTGGTATGCATCGAGTTTACAATTCGGCTTTCATGCATATGCTGATGAAAGAGGAAAATGATAAATTCAGAGACTTGATTACAAACACACTCGAGTTCGAACCGGAAATACTCAAGCGTTATGTCAACTTTATGAGTAATCCCGATGAAGAAACTGCAATAAAACAATTTGGTACAAACGATAAATATTTCGGCGTTTGCATATTAATGTCTACTTTGCCCGGTTTGCCGATGTTTGCTCACGGTCAAATTGAAGGACTGACCGAAAAATACGGTATGGAATATCAAAGAGCTTATTATAACGAATTGCCAAATCAATGGCTTATCGACAGACACGAAAGGGAAATTTTCCCTCTACTCAGAAGAAGATATTTATTCTGTAATGTTGAAAATTTCTGGTTTTATGACTTCATTGACGACTACGGACACGTTAATGAAAATGTAATTGCTTTCACTAATCAAGAGAATGGCGAAAAAACTCTTGTGTTTTATAATAATAAATACCAAACCACAGCGGGTAAAATTTTCAGATCCACTCCTAAATTGGTTCAACAAGGCAGCAAAAAAGAATTGCACGTCAAAACACTTACTGATGCTCTTGGCATCAAGTCTTCTAAAAATTATTATTACATTTTTAGAGAACACGTCACAAACCTTGAATATCTAAAATCCGGATATGACCTATCGATTGACGGATTCTATATTGAACTAAAAGGATTCCAGTCCTCTGTATTTTTGGATTTCCGCGAAATTTATGACGAATTTGGCGATTGGGAGAAGCTCGAACGAAGATTGCAGGGGAAAGGTGTACCAAGCATTTCACGAGCAATGATAGAAATGCAGCTCGAACCGATACACAATGCGTTCCTCGATATTTTTGAGGAGGATTCCATAAAAGAATTTTATAACAATTATATCCACAGTTCGACTGAAATAAGCCGAAGTAGTGATATCTTAAAACGAAAGTTCAATAAACTAATCGATACCGTTTCTACACAATTTGAACTTGTAGCCGATACTCAATTAATTTGGAAAAATTTCGAACTTGAAATTGATGCCCTGAGATTACTCAACAGTACATTACAAAAACATTTTATTGTTGATGAAAAGATCCCTAATAAAGAATTACATCAAGCTGTTATAACTAACGAGTACCGAAACTATAAGGATGATACAATCCTTTATTTAATCTGGCTCGTGGTATCGAATCTATCTTTGCTATTCGAGGACGATGGTGATTTGAATAAGAAGAATTATATAAACAAAATACTTCTCGATTCGCCTATTCGACAATTACTAAAGAGAATCGGCAAAGGAGAATACGAGCTGCTACGTGAATTATTACTACTTAAAATTTTGCAGGATATTAATAATGGCGCAATTGAAATGTTTTGCCATAACAAGGAAAATGAAAATGAAGAGAAAGGTAAATACGGATTCAATTGTATTCTGAAGATGTTAGACGACGAGTCGGTAAAAACTTATATTGGTGTAAACGAGTATGAAGGAATAGTTTATTTCAGTAAAGAAAATTTTGAGGAGTTCCTGGACTGGCTTTTTACACTTTCATTAACGGAAAAAATAATTTTGTATTTACTTACGGAAAATAACAAAAGCGACATTGATCAAGATTCTGAAATGAAAATAGTCGAGATTGTTAAGAAGGCTTTCAAAAATTATACTGTGATTAAAAAACTGTCAGAAGAATCCGGTTATCGCATCGAGATATTTAAAGATTTTTTGAGAAAACAATAAACGGCAGAGTCATAATGACCCTGCCGTTACAGGGGTTGTGTGAATCAGCTCAGTGAGCTGAACTTATAAATTAGGGGTTATTCTCAAACCCAAACTGTTAGTCCAACCAGAAAATTCCATACCGTTGAAATAAACTCCCAGGTCGAAGTTGACTGAAAGATTATCAATCAGTTTGTAATCGACTCCTGCACCATAGCGTGCATACAATTTAAATTTATCAGTGGAAGGTAAATTTTCATAGTCGTATTCTTTGAAGGAAGCAACAAAACCTGCAGTTACGTAAGGGAAAAGTAATTGTGTATTGAATGGTTTAACAATGGCGTTTAACGCCGTCCTATAATTTGTCTCCTTCCCATTAAATGATTTGATATTCCCCTTTAAATATTCACCTGCAAATGCTACAGAAAATTTGGGTGTAATATCGTATCCAACTAACAACCCGTAACCCAGTGGCGATTTTATGTCAGTAATTCCTTCATCACCAATATTGTTAAATTGGCTGAAAATAATGCCGACCGATACTCGACTTTGCGAATAAACAGAAAACGGAATAGTAATTAATACTATTAATGTTAACAACCGTTTCATTTTATACCTCGTTTAGTTTATGAATTCTGATATAAGAAGCGTAAAAGTAAATTAGTATGAGAATAATAAGGTGTAAAATTTCTGGCATAAGGTTTTTAAATCCGGCTCCTGCTTGTGAAAGCCTGGTAAAAAGATTTATATACGGTGTAAAAGGGACAGCATAACTTAGAGTCTTTATTACAATAGGCATTGCATCTAATTTCCAGCTATATCCAGAGAATAAAAAAATAGGATACGATGTAAGTGCCATAATTTGAAGTGCATGCAATTTCTTCAAAAAGAATGAGGAAATAAAAATACCAAAGTAAACTACGCTGTTGATAAACAGTAAGCCAGTTAATATGAGGATGATATAACTACCTTTAAATTCTATACCGAACATGTAAAAGATAATGGTTGTAAATAACAACAGATATACAGAGTATAGAAGTGTATAAAAAATTCCCTTGGCAGTAAGTATTGTTAAAATGTCTCTTTTCCATTCTAATATTTCATTGTTTTCTCTGCATTCGGCAATGCTTTTAGAGATTCCCAATAATAATGTCTGATGGAGTATTAGTATAAGAATGGCAGGTATTAGATAATAACCGTAGCTATCCAGCAGATTAAACAAATTACGGATTTCGAGTTGTACAGGTTCAGATAATATTTTTGCCTGTTCAGTTGTAAATCCTTTCGATCTGAAATAAGATAATTTTACTTTATCATTGATAGAACCTATTGTTTCATTTATCCCTTTGTTTAAGTCATTCGAAATTAAAAAGCGTGATGTATTGAGGTATACCTTGATGCTATTTTTCTCATGCCGTTTAAGCTTTTTCTCGTAATATTTAGGAATAACCAAAATTCCTTGGACAGTACCATTTTTAATTAATTTCTCGTCGGGAAATTCGGTTTCTAATTCGATGCTTATATTGGAGTGGGCATCGAGCAAACTAATCAATTCTCTTGAAGATTTTGTTTTGTCTAAATCGACAACAGCTAATGGTACATTTCGTTCTACTTTATTAACATATACAGTACTATAGAAAAGAGAATAAAATAAGGGAGCAAGGATAAGTATCGCAAACAGATTGATATCTTTTCTTACAGTATGAAATTCTTCTACGATAATACTTGTTAGCTTTTCTATTTTCTTTTTAAATTTCATTCGAGCTCGCTGTTGGCAATTTTTTGACTTTGTATTTTAGAACAATTAATGCTACAGTAAATGAGACGATAGTATAAAGTAGAAGTATTGATAACTCAGATGAAATATCATATAAAGAAGAGGAGGAATTGGCTACTTTAATAAAAGATTCTAAAAAGTAGGTGAAAGGCATTGAATAAGCCAGAATTTTATGAGCAGATGCCATTGCCCATATAGGGAATGTGAAACCACTCAATATAAAAGCCGGTGTGTTAATGAATATTGTGAACTGAGTTGTTAATAATTGGTCGTTAAATAATGTAGAGATTAGAAGTCCTGAACTAACATTTATTGCAATGAAGATTATAAAGAGTAATATTACTATTAGATAAGATCCATTAATTATAATATTGAAGAATGGAAAAATTACGAACAGAATAATTAGCGACATGAAAAAATAAATCGTAAAATATGGAATAAATTTACCTGCAAAAATTGAGATCAATTTGCCATGGGAAATCGTGAGCAACTCTGCGAAAGTACCTTTTACGAACTCTGAATTGATGGCCAAAGACGTACTTAACATTATTGCTATTTGAATAGTAAAAATTATTAATCCAGGGGGCAGATATCTAAGGTAACTATAATTAGGATTGTAAAGAGAGGACGCCTCAATTTTAACCGGATTTAACAAAGGATATGCTTGTGTTTCGTTTATTGAATTTTTCTTTAATTTATTCAACATCACGCCTGCTGAAAAAGTCTTTACAATTACGGAGGCCTCTTTTAGTATAAGGTTACTCGTAATAATGTTGGAGCTGTTTTTGTAAACAATTATTCTTGATTGCATCCCATTTTTGATCGAACGTTCAAAATTTGAGGGGATATAGAAAACTGCTTCAATTTTGCCATCTTTGAAGCCTTTTCCTATCATATCGATAGAAACGTAAGCGTCGGTAACCTTCATAGATGGAGAAGAGTCGATAAGGCGTATCAATTTCCTTGATAATTCACTTCTGTCGCAATCGTAAATGGCTACGGGAAGTTCGTGTAAAATTTCCTTTTGATATATAGTATTGAATATAAAAATGATTATCATAGGAAGGACGATCGCAATAAAAACGTTCATTCTGTCCATCCCTCTGATTTCTCTTGCTGCTATACGATATATATTTTGCAAATCCATATATTATTATTCGAAGTTTATTTGAACTGTCATTCCTGGCAGCAATTTATTGTTGTTGTCAGTTGGAACAAGGTGAACTTCAAAAGTTTTCAAGTCGAAATCACCTTTGCGATTAGTTGGTTTCCAATCAGCGAAATCACCCAAAGGGGATATGTAATTTACTCTCATGGGGAACTCATTGAGATTAAGAGCTGGTACGTTTGTTTTGAATATTTTGCCTTTTGCTATTTTTGTCATTTCGTCTTCTCTTACATGAAGAATTACATATCGATCATTTTCGGGCAGAATGGAAAATACTGGATAACCTGAGTTAATCAATTCACCATTCTCTGCATAGATGTCGGTAATTTCACCCAATACTGGAGCTTTGATAACAAGTTCGTTGCTATAAGCCAGTACTTCGTTGTAAGCATTCTCGGCTTGTGTTAAAAGTCCGCGCGTGGCAGCTATTTCCTCGTCACGTGCGCCATTAAGGGCCATCTCGTATTTAGCCTTTGCTGCCTCCATCTGAGCCTTAGCGGCATTGTATTTAAATTCGATTTCGTCGAATTCTTGTAATGATATTACATTATCTTTATAAAGTTCCTTAAAGCGATTATATGTTTTGGATGCATATTCGTACTGAGATTTAGCTTGCAGATACAAATTCAAAGCAGCTTCTTTTTCTTCGCTGCGTACACCATTGAGAGCCATACGGTATTTTGCATTTGCGGCTTCAAGGGCACCTTTGGCCTGATTTAACTTGGCTTCGAGTTCCTTACTCTCAATTATGGCGAGTGTATCTCCAATATTTACTTTGTCTCCTTCGCGGACGTATATTTTTTTCAGTCTACCTGGTATTTTTGAAGATACATCTACCTGATGAGATTCTACTAATCCCGTAATTATATTTTCGTCATTAGAAAAAATTTCAGAAAAAACTATTAATAGAAGCAAAATGAGTATACCCAGTACAATGGAAGGTATTATAATTTTTTTATTCATGTGAAAACTCCTTATTCTTCCAAACATCAAAAAATTTATCGAAGTCGCCAGTGGCATAATAAAGTTCGGCTAAAGACTTGTAGTAATTGTACAAAGCAGTAGTTCGATTGAGTTTGGCTTTTTCGAGCGATAATTGTGCATCTACGACTTCTAACGAAGTGCCCATTCCACTCAGGAATCTTTTTTCGTTAATTCTAAGATTTTCCTCGGCTAATTTAATGTCAGATTCTAACTTCTTATATCGGTCGGAAGCGTTTACAGCTTCGGAATAAGATTTTGTAATCCACAAATTAACTTGATCAATCGCCTCATTCATAATTTGTTCGACTTCAGATTCCATATAATTTGCTTTTTGCAAGTCGAGATAATTTTTGAAGCCGTTAAATAAATTGAAGTTTACTTGGAGTCCAATAGCCCACCTTGGTTCAAGGGAAGATAAATATTCCGGATACATTTCATATTTCCCGAATGCAAATAATTTGGGTAAAAACTCGGAACGAGCAATATTATAGTTTTGTCGTGCTGCATCCATTTTCTTCCTGATTATATTCAGTAAAGGCTGCCTGGTGATTGCATCCGATTTAAGTTTATTTATATCCACGTCTGTTTCATTATAAAAGAGGGTGTCGGTCAATATTATTTCAGTGTTTGAGGATAGATTTAATAGCTGTTTAAATTTAACGAGCGCAAGTTCAAGTTTATTGACGTCGTTTAATAAATTGGTCTCGGCATCAGCATAAGCAACATCAGCTCTTAAATAGTGATGATATGCAATAATACCTTCTTTATATAATTTCCATGCATCTTCTTTATGCTTGCGGATACCATCAAGTACCGAACGCCTTGTTTCTACGATTTCTTCAAGGAGTACTACCTGAATGTATGCGTCGGTAACTTGATAACACAATTGATTTTTTATTGATTGCAGTTCTAATTCCGCAGCTTTTAACTCACTCGAGGCATAATTTTTTGCAGCTAATAGTTTGCCTCCTAAGAATATTGGTTGATAACCTACTATGGTGGCAGTTTTAAAATCTTGCTCTTTAAATGTCATACTAAATGGGGGCAACAATGAATTTAGCCCTGAAGCAATTTGATTCCGAATGGCAGATTTTTGCGCATCACTCATAGCTGGCAGACCGTTTAGTATGTTGTAAATATTTTGTATTTCGGTCTGAGAATTGGCCTGAAGGCCTACAATGGCATCTTTAATTGGATTTAGATCGATGCTCATGTCGTCATTCAAATGAGTATAAGAAGCTTCGAGAGATACCACAGGAAGAAAATTACCCCAGGCTTTCTTGTTTTCAGCCTGTTTCATTTTCAAGCGCGATTCATATTTTTTTACAGTGTAACTGTTTGAGAGAGAAAGCTGTATTGATTCTTTCAACGACAACTCGAGGGGTTGCGCGATTAATTTACCCGCTAAGAGCAGAAGGGCAATAAGAGTTTTGTTGTTTCGCATGATTAAGCCGAAAAATGAATCATTATTCATAATTAATTTAAAAAAAATTATTTCATTATCCCGTGTTTTATCAAAAATTTGAAATTATGGCGTATTTTATTCAATGGTAATTTATCTGGCGTTAACGCCCACTGGTGAAGCAGATTGCGAATTGAACCAAATATAAAGTGGCGGAAAATCTTAAAGTCGATGTTCTTATTGAACAATCCAGCCTTAATACCTTCTTTAATTACTTTTTCACCTTCATCCAGAAACTTTTCGTAGTAGAGCGAGTATTTATCACCCGATATACGATTCATACTTTCTTGCTCATTGACGAAGACGATTGCAACCGAGGGATTTTGCGTAAACATATCGAAAATCAGGTCAATCATTGCATCGATTTTCTCAATTGGGGAGAGTAAATCATTACCAGTAATGGATAGCAATTCGCTGTAAAGTTTTTCCCAAAGTGTATTGTAGATTTTTATCAAGATGTCATCTTTATTCTTATAATAAAGATATACGCTCCCTGCAGCCACTCCGGCCTGTTCGGCTATCTGAGAAATTTTAGCTTTGTGAAATCCATGTCGAGCAAAAATCTCGACGGCTGCATCGAGTATATCTTTTTCTTTATTTCCTTCTTTTACTCTCATACTACATTATTAATGAATAATGATTCAAAAATACAGGATGCATAAATTATTGTCAAGAAAAAATTTGGAAAAATATTTTTTTTATTTATATTTGGTCTAAATAAAAATCATATTAATGGAGGTCGTCATCATGCGTTTTTACATCTCTTTATTCTTGTTCTTTGCTTATTGTATAACTGCGATAGCTCAAACTGACGAGTTTTTTGAATCTAAGGTAACAGTTGGTGGTTACGGTGAACTTCATTACAACTATTCAAAGGTTGAGAATACTAAAGCTTCAGAAATCCTCGATTTTCATCGCTTTGTAATTTTTCTCGGATATAATTTTAATGAAAAATGGTCATTCAAATCAGAAGTTGATCTTGAACATAATTTTGTTCAGAACGGTCAGGGAGAACTTGAATTAGAACAAGCCTATGTGGAATACAACCATGCTGATTGGTTTGGATTCCAGGCGGGTGTAATATTGCCCTCCATCGGTTTGCTAAACGAGTACCATGAACCACCGTTGTTCTTTGGCGTAGAAAGACCAGACTATCATAGCAAAATTATTCCCACTACGTGGTTCGGCAATGGTGTCTCATTTTTCGGAAATTATAAGTCATTTGACTATAAATTAACCATAATGGAAGGACTCAATAGCGATAGTTTTAGCGAATCGGCTGCCATTCGTAACGGCCGCCTAAAAGGTTATAAGGCCAATGCAGAAAACTTATTGTATAATCTGCGTGTCAATTATCTCGGTTTTCCTGGTTTAAAATTTGGCGCTTCTTATTCGTACAATAATGCTTCAGGTGACACATCTCAAAATGCTATTTCAATTTATGAAGTTCATGCTTCTTACCAGAGAAATAATCTATATCTCGTGTTTGAATATGGTAATATTGACTATGAAAAATACAATTTGAAAAAATCAAACGGTTTTTATATCGATCTGGGTTATGATGTTTCAAGCCTGCTGAACTGGAGAACGAGAATAATTCCTTTTATCAGGTACACTGATTATAACACAGCTGCTTCAACTCTTACTGGTGGAAATTCAGAAAAAGCTAATCACAATTCTTACTGGATGGTCGGTTGCTCAGTAAAACCAATTGAAAAAGTTGTATTTAAAATTGATTACGGCATACGGACTAAAGAACTTGGCTCTCAAGAAACAACTCTATTTAACCTTGGCGTTGGATATATGTTTTGAGGAAATTTATGTTTAGAATTTTTATAGCACTTTTATTCTTATTCGGTTCAATAAATGCTGGTATAAAAGAAGATGCCGAAAAAGCAGTAAAAAGCTTTTTCGGTTCCGGCCATAAATTTGTTATGATTAAGTACGATATAGCTCCAAATATTAAAACGAAGCTTGAGGTTAAACATAGGCAGAAGTTTTTCAGAGATTATTTATACATATGGAAAATATACCGGGAAGATTCATTGCATGCCTTTGCAGTTATGGACAATGTTTACGGTAAATCTCTTCCAATTACATTTCTTGTTATCTTCGATTCAAAAACAAAAGTAATAAATGCAGAAATTATTAAATACAGAGAATCCTACGGAGGAGCTGTTAAGGAAAAAAGTTGGTTGAAACAATTTATCGGGAAAGACCACTCCTCGTCTTTCGAGCTTGGAGAGGATATAAATTCCATAAGCGGGGCTACAATTTCCGCAGATGCAGTTACAAGGGGCATCGCCAAACTAACAGAGTTAATAAAAATTATTCAAGCTGATTTATGAACTTCGTACTGTATAAACTGGATAAATCACTTAAAGCCTTTCTTGCGATTTATTTGTTCACGCTTACAATCGGTGTGAGTATTGGAGCTTTGTTTGTCAAACATACTACGAATATATCCACCGAAGGAGTAGTTGAAAGATTTAATGGTTCGGAGACAGACGAAGACTTCGAAATTAAAGAAGCTTTTCCCAAACCGATATCTGAGCTAATGATCACTACTCATAATCATATCTTGGGACTTTCATTTGTATTTTTTTCTGTGGGACTTATATTTTATTTTAATTCCATTATCAAAGGACCGTGGAAGATATTTTTTATGGTAGAACCGCTAATTTCTCTTTTAATTACATTCGGGTCTATCTGGTTAATTAGATTTTATAATCCTGTCTTTGTTTATCTAACATTTATTTCCTCGTTGTTAATGTTTGCCTCGTTTTATATCATGGTGGCAATTTCAATATTTGAGATATTATTCATAAAAAAATTATGACAGAATGGATTATTTTTATTATCTTTTGCACGTAAAAAAGAGGTGAATGATGGGAAATTTAGGCGCAACTGAAATTATTCTAATAGTTTTGGTGCTTGTATTATTATTCGGTGGTAAGAAAATACCCGAATTGATGAGAGGATTGGGACAGGGAGTTAAGTCTTTTAAAAAAGCCATCAACGAAGACGATACAAATTCCGAAAACGACAAATCTTAAATGCCCGCGTCAGATTGAAGCTGAACTGAATCATCCTTATTTTTGCGGTAGCATTTTTTGTGGTGTTTCACAATTTGGGGAGTTGAGATGGAAGAAATGCATACCGCTAAAAAGTACAAGTTCAAAGCTGAGATTAAAAAGCTACTCGACATTTTAGTCCATTCTTTATATACAAGCCGAGAGATATTTCTAAGAGAGTTGATTTCGAATGCATCGGACGCTCTCGATAAACTCCGCTTCGAAACAACGAGAGGTACAGAAGTTATAAATCCAGATTTACCACTTGAAATAAAAATTACAATAAACAAAGACGATAAATCAATCACAGTTTCCGATACCGGAATCGGTATGAATTACGATGAAATTACAAAGAATCTCGGTACAATTGCTAAATCAGGGACGGAAGAGTTTTTGAAGATGGTAGCCGATTCAAACGACGCAACAAATATTATTGGACGTTTCGGAATTGGGTTCTATTCCGTTTTTATGGTTGCAAAAGAAGTTATCGTTACTTCTCGTTCATATAGAAAAGATGATCAACCAGTCGAATGGCGTTCCGATGGTTTAGGACAATACGAAGTAGCGATACTGGATAAAGAATTACCCAGAGGTACATCAATCAAAGTATTATTAAAAGACGACGCACAAGAATTTCTTGAACAATGGCGACTCGAATCAATTATTAAAAAACATTCAAATTTTATTTCATTCCCAATATTCGTTGAAAAAGAAAAAATTAATACAATCTCAGCTATCTGGAAAGAGCCAAAAAGCTCGATTACAAAAGAACAGTACGAAGAATTTTATAAATTTCTAACACACGACACTGAACCCCCTGCTGATGTTATTCACAAATCGATTGATGCTCCAATTCAATTTAATTCGCTTCTATTTATTCCCCGGAAAAGCGACGAATTTTTCTGGCTCGATAGAGATAATTACGGATTAGATCTTTATGTAAGAAAAGTCCTTGTTCAGCATAAGAATAAAGACTTGCTGCCGGAATATCTCGGTTTTGTAAAAGGTGTTGTCGATTCTGAAGACCTTCCTCTCAATATTTCGCGAGAAACTCTTCAGGAAAATGTGATATTCAATAAAATTGCCTCAAGCGTTACATCCACAGTACTCTCATATCTCGAGGAAAAAGCCAAAAACAATAAAGAAGAATACGAAAAATTCTGGAGAGAGCACGGGAAAATATTCAAACTTGGTTATGTCGATTTTGTCAATAGAGAAAAATATGTCGAATTGCTCCGTTTCAATTCATCATTCTGTAAAGACCAGAATGAAGTAATCTCTCTGCAAGATTACGTCGACAGAATGAAAGAAAATCAGAAGGAAATTTATTACTCGAGTGGGCCAAATCGGGAGGCTATCTTAAGTAATCCACATATTGAAATCTTTAAGAATAAAGGAATCGAGGTTCTTTGTTTGGTTGACCCAATTGATGAATTGGTAGTAAATTCTATCGGTAAGTATAAAGACTTTCTTCTTAAATCAATTGAAAACATAGACGCAAAATCGCTTGAGAATATTAAAGGCAATGAAAACGAAGTCGCCGATAAGAAGGATGAATTAAGCAAGGACGACAAAAAACATTTCAGTAGTTTGCTTGCAAAAATGAAAAAAATACTGGGCGATAAAGTTGAAGACGTTGTTGAGTCTCAGAGGCTTGTTGAAAGTCCAGCATGCCTTGTTTCGACTAATGACAGTTTGACTTCAACTATGGAAAAAATTCTTAGAATGACAAATCGAGACGTGCAACCAAGTAAAAAACGCCTTGAAATTAATCCAAATAATAAATTAATACGTAATTTGCTCGAAGTGTTTAAAAAAGATTCCAACGACAGGATTATACAAGAAGTTACAGAACAACTTTATTTTATTTCATTACTCAACGATGGAGATTTGACAGATCCGCATTATTTTTCGTCGCTTGTAAACAAGTATCTGGAAGAATCAAGTTCGTGGTATATCAACTACACATCAAAAAGAAATAATGAATAAAAAGAAAATTGTAATTACGGGAGGAGCCGGGTTTATTGGCAGCCATATAGCCGAAGCCTGGCTCGAAAAAGGTGCCGAAGTTCATATTATTGATAATCTCAGGACCGGTTCACTTTCCAATATCAAAAAACTCAATGGCGTTATTTTTCACAAAGGTAGCATAACCGATAGAAAACTTGTTTTCGATGTTACAGAAAACGCAGATTATCTCCATCATCTTGCTGCTGTTATATCAGTTCCAGAATCGATAGAAAAACCAGAAGAATGTATCGATATTAATGTGGGAGGATTGATAAATATTCTCGAAGCAGCTAAAGCAAAAAAAATAAAGAAAGTAATATTTAGCAGTTCGGCTGCAGTCTACGGAGACAATCCTGAGTTACCGAAATCGATCAATTCACCCCTGTTTCCTAAATCGACTTACGGCATTACAAAGCTCGACGGTGAATTCTATCTGAGAATGTACTACGAGCAATTTGGAGTCAATGGAATAGCGCTCAGATATTTTAATGTATTTGGAGCCAGACAAAATCCGGCAAGCCAGTATGCAGCAGCAGTGCCGATTTTTATCACAAGAGCGATAAAAGGAGAAGACATATTAATATTTGGTGATGGCAATCAAACGCGCGATTTTATCTATGTTAAAGATGTAGTTAAAGCAAATATCATGGCTGCAGAATCTAAGATTGCGCAGGGTACTTTTAACATCGCTACAGGAAGCAGTATTACTATCAATAAATTAGCGGAGATGATTATCGATTTAACCGGCAGTAAATCGAAAATTGTTCATCTTGCTGAAAGGCCGGGAGATATTAAGCAAAGTGTGGCTTCAATTGCCGAAACGAAAACTGAACTCGGATTTGTACCTGAAATCCCTCTGGAAATTGCTCTTGAAGAAACTATCAATTTCTATAAATCCAATGGATTAAATGCATAAATCGAATAAGATATTTTTTAATAAAAAAATCTTTTTGTAACTTTGCTGCAAGTGATTGGATTATATTTTAGTTACATCTGGTTCCAATAAAAGGGTAATATAGGGTTTTGGAAGATTATATCCAGAATAATAAACTGACTTTATTAGGTAAATTAACAGCGGGATTACTACACGAAATTCGCAATCCTCTTACTGTAATCAAGTTGAATCTTGACTACCTCAATATGTTCGAAAAAGAACTTTCAGCCGAGCTGAGGGAATCAATAGCTTCTTCACTGGAGGCTTTCGAAAGGATTAATTTTATCATCAGCGATGTACTCGATTTCACACGTAAATCGGGCGATCGTCAAAAAAGTGTTTCCATCAATTCTGTTGCCGAAAGAGCTATCGACATAATCTCATTTACTGCTTCCAAAAGAAATATCAATATCATAAAGCAGTTCGATCCTAACATTCCTGAAATTAATATTAACGAGAATAAATTGCTTCAAGTAATGCTGAATTTGATTAATAACAGTATCGAAGCTTCAAAGGATAAGAGCGTTATTTATGTGAAAACTTCATACAATGAAACTCCAGAAAACAAAAAAATTGTCTGGGAAGTTGAAGATTTCGGCTGCGGCATTAAAGAAGAAGATAAAGAAAAAATTCTTGCCGGATTTTATACAAGTAAAATAAAAGGTAGCGGAGTTGGGCTAACAGTTTGTAAAAGATTACTTGAAGAAATGGGCGGACAACTTGGATTTGATTCGGAATTCGGAAAAGGCTCAAGATTTTTTATTAAATTCATTTTCTAAATCGGGTTTAAATGGAACCGAAAATTTTAATAATTGATGACGACGACCTGGTCTCAATGTCCCTTAAAAAAGTGCTTGTCAAAGAGGGGTATTCAGTCGAAATCTGTAACGACGCAGGAGAGTGGTCCGATATTGTCAAAAAATATCAGCCCGATTTAATTCTTCTCGATATATATCTCACCACGCACAATGGTATCGATATACTGAAATTAATTAAAAAAGATTACCCGACATTGCCTGTAATCATGATTACGGGATACGCTGACATAAAAATGGCGGTTACATCAATTAAACTCGGTGCTTTCGACTTTCTTCTCAAGCCGATCGAACTGGAACAATTAAACATTGTACTCGATAAGGCTCTTGAAAATATTAAACTTAGAAGTGAAATTGACAGACTTCATTCGATTCTTGAAACGGATAAATTGACGAAAGAATTTTTTGGTAGGAGCTCAAAAATTCAACGTCTTCTGGATTCTGTCGAAAAGTTAGCCTCAAGCAGTGATACTACAATCTTGCTCGAAGGAGAAAGCGGTACCGGAAAAGAAGTCTTTGCACGTTTTATCCATCAAAACAGTCCGAGAGCTTCAGCTCCTTTCATTACGATCAATTGCGGCTCGATTCCGAGAGAACTGGCAGAAAGCGAATTGTTCGGTCACGAAAAAGGTGCATTTACAGGAGCTTCGCAAAAAACAAAACTGGGTAAATTTGAACTGGCTAACAACGGAACTCTTTTACTTGATGAAATTGGTGAATTGAGTCTCGATATGCAAGTAAAACTTTTACGTGTTTTGCAGGAGCGAAAGTTCTATCGTCTCGGCGGCGAAAAAGAAATAAGTGTCAATGTGAGAGTTCTGGCAGCAACAAACAGAAATCTCGAAGAAGAAGTAAAAAAGGGGAATTTCCGCGAGGACTTGTTCTACCGCTTGAATGTTGTCAAAATTGAAATTCCTCCCTTGCGTGAACGGCAGGAAGATATTCCGTTTATTGCATATTCATTCCTTCAGGAGTTCAATCAGAAATTTAATAAATCGATCGCTGGCATCGATCCTGCGGCTCTCGACTTGCTTAAATCCTACAAATGGAAAGGAAATATCAGAGAACTGAGAAATGTTATGGAGCGAGTTGTTCTTCTTTGCGAAGAAGATATGTTGAGAGTTCATCATTTTGCTTTTCTGATCGAAAAGAAAATAGAATCGGTTAACGATTCCGACAGTCTTGTACTTAAAATTCCCTCTAAAGGTGTAACTATGGACGAAGTCGTCAAAACACTGATTCAGAAAACCCTTTTGATTACAAACGGCAATCAGGTGCAGGCTGCAAAAATTCTGGGACTGTCGAGATCTAAACTTCGTTACAGGATGGAACAACTCGGAATCGAAGTAACAAAAAAAATAAGTTAAAATTACCCCCTCCTTTTATGCGGTATTTTATTTTTTTTATTTCGATTTATTTTATAAACAGTCTTACCTGCGGACAAAGTTTAATTCCATATAGCGGCAATTCATATTTCGGAGGTGGATTCGGACTCAACTGGATTAACGGAGCACCGCACTATACATTTAGAATGTTTCCCGAATTTACGATTTCAAAAGTTGGGATCGGTTTGGATTTGAATATCAATTTTACAGCCGATGGCAAAATCCGTTCTGAAAATTTCAACGAATTTTCAGATTATCTAAGTTTAATCAGATATGTCAGATACGGGCAAAAGAACGATCCGCTTTATATTCGCCTGGGTGCACTCGATTATACCACATTAGGTCACGGCAGTATAGTTTATCTTTATAATAACAGCCCTTCTCTGGATTCAAAAAAAATCGGGCTTGCATTTGACGCTGACTTTAATGAGTATGGATTCGAGTTGGTCTACAGTAATTTCGGCAGTGGTGGATTGATCGGCGGACGTTTTTATGTTAGACCACTAAAATATACAAACCTGGCTCGTCTGTTAGTTGTCGGTTCGCTTGAAATCGGTGCTACGCTTGTTACAGATACAGATGATAATGCGGGTGTTACGTCGGGAAAGTTCATCGATTCATTTTTTGTTGCTAATCAGAAGGAGAGCAATACAACTGTAGTGGGCTTCGATGTCGGTCTTCCGATTTTGAGAACAGAAATCGCTGACCTCGATTTTTATGTTGATCATTCTAAGATTATTAACTTTGGCAGCGGTACTTCAATTGGAATGATATTTGGCTTTAAAGGTTTTTCGATAGTAAAACTCTTTGCAAGAATCGAAAAAAGATTTATCGGCAAAGAATTTATACCTTCTTACTTCAATTCTCTTTATGAAATTGAAAAGTTTGCTCTGGACTATGGCAAAAAGACTTTTAGTAGCAAGTTAAATGTTTTAAAGCAAGTTAAAGCTGGTAGCGGCTACTTCGGTGAACTATCAGGCGATTGGTTTGGCATACTTAAAATTTCTGGCAGTTTCAGTAAGACCGTTGGAGTAAACGACGGCATTTTACATTTGCAAGTTATTTTCGATTCTGAACAGTTTCCTTACACCTTTCGTGCTGGATACGACAAGTGTGGTATAGAAAAATTTACGGATCTATTTGGAACAGACGAACATTCATTTGCATTTGCCGAAGCGGGATATAAGTTTCGAAAGTATTTTCTTTTTTCACTTTTTTATAGCTGGACTTTCGAACCGGTTAGAAATAATCTAAACGAAATTATGGGTTACAAACCACAAAGGCGTATTGAACCGAGAATCTCTTTTATTTATCCGATAAGCAATTAAGATAGATTAATCGAAATTGTGCTTAATAAATTCTTTAAATTCTTCCACACTGTAAAACTTAAAGTCAGTTTCGACATTATAAAATTTCTCTCGTGAAAATTTATCCCACAAAACCAGTGCACATTTAACGCCTGCATCCCGCGCCGCTTTAACATCATTGGCAACGTCGCCTACCATAAGTACTCTTTCTTCTTTAAGATTGAATTTCGAGAGAAAGAGTCTTATACCTTCTGGATCGGGTTTATGATTTTCAACATCGTCGCCCGTTATTATTAAATCAAAGTAGTCGAGCAATCCGAGTTCTTTTAAAGTGATTTCAGAGGATTGTCTCCCTTTCCCGGTAAAAATTCCAACAGGTATCGAACGGCTCTTCAGGAATATTAAGATTTCTTCGATGCCAGGATATGCAGGAGCCTTTTCTTTATGATTTTTTTGGTAATAATTGTAATAATCATTCCTTGCATCGGTGTATCTTTCAGCAAAATACTCCTTAAGTATAACATCCTCCGTGGGACCAAAAAGGGCGACGATTTCATCATTGCTCATTCTCTTATTTAAATATTTTTCGATTACATGGTTGAATGTGTCGAAAATGAGTTCATGAGTATCTGCTAAAGTGCCGTCGATATCAAAAATAATTCCATCAAAATTTTTCATTCCAGTTTACCAGTTTGTTCAAGTTTAGATTGAATATCAGCCCATCAGTTGTGGAAATCAATATATTAGAATCATTTAATACAGACATGCTTAGAATTGGCGCGTTCCCTGAAGAAAAAATTCTTTTGATTTTTTTATTGCCGTCCCACACATAAATTATTCCATCAACAGCCAGGATATACATATTGTCGTTTAAATAGAGTGGAGGAAATGCATGGAAATTAATTTTTTGGTCTAGTTTTATTTCTTTAATTATATTGCCAGTGTTTACGGCAAATACCAGTATTTTTTCATCATTGAATGAAAAAAGATATTTGCCGTCGCTGCTGAGGCTAAGTTCTTTTCTTAGTTTATATTTATCTCTGTACCAGTTTAATTTCCCGAGAAGATAATCGATGCAAAAAAGTTGGCCGTCGTCAGCTACTGCAAAAATCGAGTTCGATGTAATAATTAATTCGGAATTGGAAAGTTCAATCCCTTTTTTGTATTTCCATCGCCATATAAAAAGTCCAGTACGGGCGTCAATGCAGTATAAAAATCCGTCGTCGGATGTGTAGAAAATTTTATTGTCGTGAATGATGAGATTGTCGTTGATAGCGTCATCCGATATATCGTTAACCCAGTATTCTTGTAAAGTTTCTAGATCATAGCAATAAACTTTACCTTCATTGGTACCGAAGACAAGTGCTTTCTTCGATTTGGTAACTTTGGGAATCATTAATTCCTTATTGCCCTCATAGTCTATTGGCAATAGGGAGGTGGTTATATATTCGTTGAAGCCGATTGACTGAAATTGTTCGCCAGTTAAGCTAACAGATTGCAGGTCGCCTTGGAAAGTAACTGCATTGATCGTTCGATCTGCCATTGTAATTGAGCCGTGGATATCTCCGTTAAGATCGTAATCCCAAAGGATATCACCGTTAGTATCCCGGCAAGTTAGAATGCCAGAAGCATCGGCAATAAATAATTTATTGTTGTAGTAAATGGGACGGCTGTACAAATCATTTTCAAGATATGCTTTAAATACTATTGTCGAATCTGGAAGTGAGTTCGTGTCGATTTCAATCTTTTCTTTTGTTAATTCTATTGTCTTATCTATAACTTCAAGCAACTTTCCGTATTGAATGATTATCGAATCCTTCGTAATCTGAATTTCAGGCAATTCCCACTTATTTGATTTTACTGATTTAAAATTTTCTAAGTTGAGTACCGGATAGCCGTAAATGTTATTTAATTCAGTGCGAGAGGAATTTCCGCAAACAATAAGTTTGAGATTTTTTGAAGAGATTATCTTTAGCATCTCTTTCCAGTTATCGGCCAGGTTGTTAACCGGTTCTGGCAGAAAAAGGTAGATTTCTTCCGACAATGAAATCGTATCGAGTGTTTCGCTCAACCAGTTAAAAAATTCCCCCGAAATATGACGATAATTTTTGAACGGTATTAGAGGAGAAGTACCCAACAGAAAAAATTTATCTAACTTTAAATCAAACCTGTCGTTGAATATTTCCGGCATCGTCAGTATTGAGTTAATTTTTGAAAGGTTTCTGGCCGAAGGAAGGAAAAGTAGGTCTTTGTTAATCTTATCTGAAAATGTCTTTATTTTAGTTACAGATTGATAATCATCGATTAAATTTCCGATTAAAATTATCAGGTCTGCATTGCTTTTATAGTTAATGTAATTTGTTAACGAATCGAGTTCCGCACTACTATAATTTGAGACATCTGGAGATGAAAGGACTGCAATACTCAAACTTTGTGCAAGAAGAGTATGAAAGTTGAAAAGAATGAAAATGAGAAATAATCGTTTCATATAAATTGTCCTTAGCATACAGGTACAAATTTAATAAAAAATTGATTGGCAAGTTGGAGTTGTGGAAAAATGAGTAAATTGTAAATAGGGTCACTTATTTATATATTTCGCAACGGATTATATATTTTTAGGCATGCAAAACATACGCAATTTCTGTATCATAGCTCATATAGATCATGGAAAATCGACAATAGCCGACGGATTGCTCGAATTCACGCATACAATTTCTGAAAGGGAAGCAAAAGAACAATTACTCGACAGTCTCGATCTGGAGCGTGAAAGAGGGATTACCATTAAATCCCACGCCATTCAGATGAATTACAATGCTGACGATGGCAATACTTATATCCTGAATCTAATTGACACTCCAGGGCACGTCGATTTTTCTTATGAAGTTTCGCGTTCGCTGGCTGCCTGCGAAGGTGCTTTACTTGTTGTCGATGCAGCACAGGGTGTCGAAGCTCAAACAATCTCAAATTTATATATGGCAATCGATGCAGGTCTGGAAATAATTCCCGTGATTAATAAGATCGATTTGCCCAGCGCGATGATTGACCAGGTAAAAAAACAAATAATTGATTTAATTGGATGCAAAGAAGACGAAATTATCTTGGCTAGTGCTAAAACACGCGTGGGTATCAAAGAGATACTTGAGGCTATTGTGGCAAGAGTGCCGGCCCCCCAGGGAAATCCTGATGCTCCATTACAAGCTCTGATATTTGACTCAATATTTGATTCGTATCGTGGAGCTATAGCGTATATAAGAGTAGTCAACGGCATAATAAATGAAAAAGATGAAATAAAGTTTTTTGCCAGTGGGAAAAAGTATCTGGCTGAGGAAATTGGAATCCTCCACTTAAATCGCATCAGGACGGGCAAATTAGAAGCGGGTAATGTGGGATATTTGATTGCCAATGTTAAAGAACTTGAAGATACCAAAGTAGGCGACACTGTTACGCATGTACGCAACGGTGCCGAAAAGCCGCTACCCGGTTATAAAGAAATTAAACCGATGGTTTACAGTGGTTTGTATCCTACCAATTCAGATGATTATGAAGATTTGAGGGACGCCCTCGTAAAATACAAACTCAATGATTCTTCACTAACTTTCACACCAGAAACCTCTGCTGCGCTGGGATTTGGTTTCCGATGCGGTTTCCTCGGTATGCTTCATATGGAAATTGTTCAGGAAAGATTGGAAAGAGAATTCGGTCAGTCGATTGTTACAACTTTACCTAACGTTGAATACTGGGTATACAAAAAGAATGGTGAAAAAGTAATTGTAGACAATCCCGCCGATATGCCCCCGCAGGGTGAAATTGATCGAGTTGAAGAACCGTACGTTAGAGCACAAATTGTAACTCCCAGCGAATACATCGGGAACTTAATGCAACTTGCTATTGAAAAAAGAGGTGTTTACATAAATACTACTTATATTGATCCAACAAGAGCAGACATGGCATTTGAATTTCCTCTGTCGGAAATCATATTTGACTTCTATGATAAATTAAAATCGATTTCGCGAGGCTATGCTTCTTTCGACTACGAATTTATTGGCTACAGAGAATCTGACCTGGTAAAACTAGATATACTACTGAACGGAGAAAAAGTCGATGCACTATCAATCATTGTGCACGAAAAAAAAGCTTATACGTGGGGTCAGAAAGTATGTACCAAATTGAAGGAATTGATACCACGTCATATGTTTGAAATTGCCGTTCAGGCCGCTATTGGTAATAAAGTAATTTCCAGAACCAATATAAAAGCACTCAGAAAAAATGTACTGGCTAAATGTTACGGGGGCGACATAACAAGAAAAAGGAAACTACTTGAAAAACAAAAGGAAGGTAAAAAGAGAATGAAACAGGTCGGGAATGTGGAAATTCCTCAGGAAGCCTTTCTGGCAGTTTTGCAAATTGAAGACTAATACTAACTGGGAAAAATATGGAACACAAAAACAAAAAATCCGAAATACCGGTCAAAACTACATTCCAAAAAATTTATGATCAATTTAAGAATCTTTTTTATGCTGCAATTGCTGCTCTATTTATTAAGACATTCTTTATAGAAACATCGAGGGTACCAACAGGTTCGATGGAAAAGACAATACTTATTGGTGACTTCCTCTTTGTCAATAAATTTATTTACGGAGCAACTTCTCCTCGTACAATTCCATTTACAAACATTGTATTGCCATATTTTGAATTGCCAGCTATAAAAGATCCCGAAAGGTACGATATAGTTGTATTCGAATATCCAGGCGACAGGGACGAGTTGCGTCCGAGTGTAATTAGCAACTACGTAAAAAGATGCATCGGTTTACCGGGCGATACAATTGAAATCATTGATAAGGTTGTGTTCATAAATGGAGAAGAAGCCTGGATTCCGCCATATATTCAATATGCAAACCCTTATGTAACACCGAAAGGAGTGGCTAACCCGAGAATATTTCCAAAGGGAGCTAATTTTAACGAAGACAATTATGGTCCAGTCGTAGTTCCCAAAAAAGGAGATGTTATAAAATTATCGACACAAAACATAGAACAGTGGCGAACAATAATTGACAGAGAATTTGGAAGAAGAGTTGTCACAGTGGCGGGTGATAAAATTTTGATTGATGGGAAAGAAGTTACCGAATACACAATTAAGAAAGATTATTATTTTATGCTCGGAGATAATCGCGATGACAGCGCAGATAGCCGCTTCTGGGGTTTTGTGCCGCGCGACAAAGTTATTGGCCAAGCCTTTATGATTTATTGGTCGTGGGATCCTTCAATACCTTTTTCCGATTTCTTTAAATTGCTGGGCTCTGTTCGACTTAATCGAATTGCTAAATTAGTCCACTGATTTATAATGAAATTTATTATTATATCTTGCTTTTTGCTAATCACCACTGAATATTTATCTGCCCAGTCGAAGTATTTTGTTTTTTTTAAAGACAAAGAAGATATCAGCAGTCTTCAAAAAATTGACGAAGGTAAGATCCGCTCGTTACTGAGTCCGTCGACAATCGAAAGACGGAAAAAAATTTTTGGTGAAAACAATCTACTCCGTTATGAAGACTTGCCTCTAAATTCAAGTTATGTTGATAAACTCAAAAAATTGGGAGCTGAAATTGTACATCAGCTCAAGTGGTTCAATGCGGTTTCATGTTATATAGAAGAGGGTAAACTCGACGAAATTAAATCTCTTCCTTTTGTCGATTCAGTCAGTGAAGTAAAAAAATATAATTACGTATACCCCGAAAATTATAATAAATTGTTTAGTAACTCGATTAGAAAATCGATTTTTAAAGAAAACTACGGTTACTCATTAAAACAAAATCTTCTTTCAGATATTCCATACATCCACGATCATGGTATAACTGGTAAAAGTGTTATTATAGGTTTATTAGATACTGGATTTCGTTACAGGGATAATCCTGCCTTGAAATTTGTGAATGTAATTGGTGAAAAAGATTTCATTCAAAATGACAATATTACTGAGAACGAGCCGTTAAAAGGAGACCTCGCAAATCAGGACAGGCACGGTACGGCGGTCTTATCTATTATTGCCGGTTATGATCCCGGTAATATAATTGGACCTGCCTACGAAGCTTCTTATTTATTGGCAAAAACAGAAAATGTTTCGTCTGAAACACATCTGGAAGAAGACAATTATGCTGCTGGAGTCGAATGGCTCGAAGCCAATGGTGCTTTTATTATAAGCAGTTCACTCGGATATAATATTTTCGATAAACCCGAATCTTCCTATCTTTTTGAAGATATGAATGGTAGAACGACAATAGTTGCGCGTGCACTAAATAAAGCTTTTGAATTTGGTGTGGCAACTTTTACCTCGGCGGGGAATGAAGGTACAACAAGTTGGGGCGCAGAATTCGGCGATAATCGGTACGGGAAAATTATAAGTCCTGCCGATGCCTTTAATGTAATTGCTGTCGGCGCTGTAGATGATAGCAACAGAGTTACGAGTTTCAGTAGCCGTGGACCGACGGCCGATGGACGAATTAAACCTGAACTTGTGGCACTGGGTTCAGCCGTAAGTTATGCCACGTCCGATGGCTATTATTCCGGCAACGGCACTTCTTTTTCGACTCCTATAACAGCGGGCATTGCTGCTTTGTTAAAATCATTTTATCCGCATCTTACTAATGACCAAATACGACACATTATGCTCGAGGCAGGCGATAACTCTTCCTCTCCAAATAACGAAAGAGGGTGGGGCTTAATATCCTCTTTGCGAGCAATCAATTTCCCGAATCTGAACAAAATTGGGAGTTTATATATTCTCAATAAAACTTTTTTTGATACTATGAGTAATGAGATTACTGTTCCTCAAATATATATATCGACCGACAATGTGAATTTTTCTGTATATCCACTTGTTGAAAAGGAAAAAAATATTTATCAATTCGAACTTCCTGTTTTATCAGATGGAGAAGTAATGTCGTTTTATTATACATACGAAATAGACGGAAAAGAAATACGGGTCCCATCGTCAGGATACTATAAAATTCAGTACGGTTTGCTTAACGTTGGTTATAATTTGAATGTCGTAGAAAAAAGAATCCCTTCTGAACCCACAATACTTCAGAACTATCCTAATCCTTTCAATGCAGAAACAAATATTGAAATTGCTCTTTCCGAAACGAGCAATATTGAACTGAGTGTATATAATTTATTGGGACAAAAGGTCTATACGCTTTATGAGGGAGCTTTAAACGAAGGCTGGCATAAGTTCAAATGGAACGGATCAAGTAATAATAATCAATATGTTTCGAACGGTATATATTTTTGCAGGTTTTTGATTAATGGGAAGCAAAAAGTTATTAAAATCATGTTGATGAGGTAATATGCCGGAAATTATTAATAAGATTCAGATAGACTATCTTAAGAAACTACGTAAGAATGACGACCCTCTCATTTTTGAGATGGAGGAATTTGCCCTCAATAACAGAATTCCTATACTCGACTGGAAAGCTGCTGAATTATTGGAGCAATTAATACTGATTTCGCGCCCCAAAAGAGTTCTCGAAATTGGTATGGCAATCGGTTATTCAACCATACGGATTGCAAAAGAACTCAGAAAAAAGGGGGTGATCGATACTATCGAGAAAAGTAAAGATAACATAGTACTAGCAGCTGAGTTCATTGAACGCTCAGGTCTATCAGATAAGATTCAAATTATAGAGGGCGACGCTTTGTCGATAATGCCTTCGCTTCAAAAAAAATATAATTTTATTTTTCTCGATGCCGACAAAGAAGACTACGAAAAACTTTTTTATTACTCGTTAATGCTTCTTAAAAAAGGGGGAATATTATTCATCGACAATTTGCTGTGGCATGGTTATCCTGCTGCCAATCGTGTACCTCTTTCTTATAATAAGTCAACCAGTATAATTCGTCAATTCAATCAACTTTTTTTAGAGCATCCGGCACTCAGTTCTTCTATCCTTCCCGTAGGCGACGGTATCGGTATAGGAGTTAAATTAAAATGAAAGATTCAAAATTAGAAGCGGAAAAAATTTGTAATTACATCGAAGATCTATCTAAAGGTAAACTTCATTTTAAAGAAGATATCTATAGACTGGCTGAATTATCGATAAAGTCGGATAAATTGGAATTGCTCGAACAGCTTTCGTTTCATGCCAAATTTTCGAGGGGTATTATCAGCATTATTCAGAGAAAAGACGAACATCTGGAGAACGAATATTTACAGACAATTGAGAAAGAATATCTTGACACTATTATCAAAATCAGGGAATTACTGGTAAGCATTTTGTCTAATGCTACCGATTTTCTTCGCACAATTTTTGAGGAAAAATATCTACAGCTTACTTACGAATCGATGAATAATTTGAAATTTCTATGTGAGGATTTGAGTTTTCTAAAGCTCTATTTTAACGACATGAAATACGGCAAGTAAAGAAGGGTTGAAGACGAGCTACCAACCCTTCACAAAATGTTATTTCTGACGTGAGGTGTTTTTACTGAGGGTTTCTGCATATTTTTCTGCTACTTCTTGCACCGACTTGCTTGATATCAAATTATAAATTCTATTTCTTAATTCTTCCCATTCGTCGTGCAGAGGGCATGGATTTTCTTCGGAGCATTCTTTTAAGCCCGTAACGCATTTAAGGTTAATAACTGGTCCTTCGACTCTTTCTACGATTTCCAGAATAGAACTTTTCTTTGCCAATTCGGTAATTCTAAAGCCGCCACCTCTGCCTTTAAACGAATCGACATAGCCATATTTTGCCATTCTCTGAAGGATTTTTGCCAAATAATGTGAAGGAATATCTTCGCTTTTAGCAATCTCAGACGACATTACTAATCTGTCTTTCGATTGGCGCGCTAAAAATAAAATTGCTCTAATTGCATATTCTCCAGTTTTGGTGTAAATCATACTTCAGTCCTCTCTAAGATTATTAAAAAGAGATTTATATCTTAATTAAAATTAGTTATTTAGTCCATATTTGTCAATATTTTCGGATATGATATATAAAATTTATTTGTAAATTTTTTCAAGTCTTTCTGTAAGTTCTATCGGGCGTTTGCCGTCGTTTTGTGGGGGAAAATGACTCTCGAGGTCAGATTTAAACTGCTCGTAATTAAGAGCTGGCAAGCTAAAAATAATTTCAGGTTTAGATGTGAAAATGTTGTCTTCTATGACAGCTTCGTATTTTGATAATAAATGGTGGACGGAACTTGAATGCTTATAATTGTATTTTAGAGAAGTCCTCAAAAAAAGATTTAATTCTTTAATTTCTGAGTTTCTGAGCAATTCATAAGCTCCGTTATAATAAGCTTTTCCGAGTAGACCTACGCCCAATTTAACACCCCCGAAATAGCGGGTTACAATCACAATTATGTTTGTTAAATCAAAGTGATTTATGGCATTTAATATTCTGATGCCGGCAGTGCCACTCGGCTCGCCGTCGTCAGAATATCTAAAATTCCCGTCGGCAATTTTGAAAGCATAACAATTATGCGTGGCATCGTAATATTTTTTCCTTATGCGTTCCAGAATTTCTTCTGCAGCATCAATCGTCTCGGCAGGAAAACCCTGCGACAGAAAGAGCGAACCTTTTTCCCTGAATTTATATTGACTCTCTTTTTTCAACGTTTTTATTGTTGTCATTGGTATAAGTAGAAAAATGGATTGATTTTAGTCTGTTTATTATATAAAATAAGAGATTGAACTTGAGCAAATTTATTGAAATGGAAGAACATAATAAAATTATAATAAAAGGAGCGCGGGAACATAATCTGAAGAATATCGATCTGGAAATTCCGCGTGATACTCTTACGGTTATTACAGGTTTATCCGGCTCGGGTAAATCTACGCTTGCATTCGATACTATTTATGCAGAAGGACAGCGGCGTTACATTGAATCGTTATCGACATACGCACGCCAATTTTTGACTCTACTGGAAAAACCAGATGTCGATTTAATCGAAGGATTAAGTCCTTCTATTTCTATCGAACAAAAAACTACGGCAAGCAATCCACGCTCAACTGTTGGTACTATTACCGAAATTTATGACTATCTCAGATTACTCTATGCACGGATTGGAAAAGTTTACTGTTATAATTGCGGTAGACCTGTTGAAAAACAATCGTCCGACCAGATTATTGATATTATACTGAATGAATTTGCTGAGAAAAAAATTCAAATACTTGCGCCGGTCATTCACGGCAGGAAAGGGCACTATCGAGAATTGTTTAATGAAATCCTCAGGGATGGTTTTTTGAGGGTACGTGTTGACGGGGTCGTACACGAATTAATTGATAATTTTAAAGTGGATAGATATAAAACACACGACATCGAAATAGTTATCGATCGATTGAAGGTTAATCAGGCTTCCAAATATCGGATTCGTCAATCGGTTGAAGTAGCTCTAAATTACGGTAATGGAAGTGTAATTATTAACGATGGGGAAAATGACCATTGGTACAGTAGAGATTTTGCATGTGCACATTGTGGTATCGGATTTCAAGAACTTGCACCAAATTCATTTTCTTTTAACTCCCCTTACGGATCGTGCACAGAATGTGATGGCCTTGGAGAAAAAAAAGAGCTCGATATTTATTTGATTATACCCGACTGGGACAAATCTATTAACCAGGAAGGAATTGCACCTCTGGGGAAACCCCGATCAATTTGGTTTTTTAAACAACTTGAAAGTGTTGCGAAACAATTTGGTTTTGACTTCGATACTCCCCTTAAAAATTTGGATAAAACACAACTCGATGTTTTATTAAACGGTACACAGGAAAAAATTCCTTTTACTTATACATACGCCGGCGATAAAGAAGTTACTTATATGCATAAGTTTGGTGGGGTTTTGAATTATATTAAACATTACTATGAAAGCACATCGTCAAATAAAGTTCGTCAATGGGCAGAAGCTTATATGAGTACTCATACGTGTTCTGCCTGCAACGGTGGACGACTTAAGAAGGAAGCATTGTCTGTTAAGGTTGGCGATTTGAATATTGCCGAAGTTTCAAATCTATCGATCGATAATGCCCTAAAATATTTCAATAACCTCAAGCTTACCGAAAGAGAAGAATTGATTGCAAAACAAATTCTGAGGGAAATAAAATCGAGATTACAATTTTTAATGAACGTAGGTCTGAGCTATTTGACTTTAGGACGTTCTGCCAGGACTCTCTCCGGCGGAGAATCGCAAAGAATACGACTTGCAACACAAATCGGCTCGCAACTTTCGGGTGTACTTTATGTACTTGACGAACCGAGTATTGGATTGCACCAATCAGACAATGTGAGACTTATCGAATCATTAAAGAATTTGCGCGACCTTGGCAATACCGTCATCGTTGTTGAACATGATAAACAAACAATTGAAAACTCTGATTACATTGTTGACCTCGGCCCCAAGGCCGGAGAACACGGAGGTAAAATATGCGTTACTGGGAAAACGAAAGAATTAATGGAAATTGACGATCGATTTAATTCGCTAACGCTTGAATACATAAAAAATAAAAAGAAGATTGATATACCCTTAGAGAGAAGAAAAGGTACTGGTAAATTTCTGGAATTGATAGGGGCATCTGGAAATAATTTAAAGAACGTAAATCTCAAAATTCCTCTTGGTACATTAACTCTTATAACAGGGGTTAGTGGATCTGGCAAATCAACATTGATTAACGAGACTCTGGTTCCCGTACTCTATAAGAAAATTTATAATTCTAAAGTTGTTCCACTGCCTTATAAAGACATAAGAGGACTCGAATATATTGATAAAATAATCGAGATTGACCAGATGCCAATCGGCAGGACTCCTAGATCAAATCCAGCTACTTACACGGGTATTTTCACGCATATCAGAGATCTATTTGCGCAGCTACCTGAATCGAAAGTGCGTGGTTATAATGCTGGGCGTTTTAGTTTCAATGTCAAAGGAGGTAGATGCGAAGAATGTGGTGGCGATGGAGTTAAAAAAATCGAAATGAATTTTTTGCCGGATGTTTATGTGGTTTGCGAAGCTTGCAATGGAAGAAGATACAACAGAGAGACCCTCGAAATTCTATACAAGACAAAATCAATATCTGATGTTCTGGAGATGACAGTTGAGGAAGCTCTGAATTTTTTTGAAGATCTACCCGTACTTCAAAGAAAAATTAAAGCTCTCTATGACGTCGGATTGGGTTACATTCGATTGGGTCAGCAGGCTACTACTTTGTCGGGTGGTGAAGCACAGCGTATTAAATTAGCTGCAGAATTGAGTAAAGTGGCAACTGGCAAAACATTATATGTGCTCGATGAACCAACAACTGGTCTCCATTTTGAAGATGTAAGAATTTTATTAAATGTATTGAATCAACTTGTCGATAAGGGGAATACGGTAATTGTAATTGAGCACAATCTGGATGTAATAAAAGTGGCAGATTATATTATCGATCTTGGACCTGGAGGAGGTGATGCCGGCGGAAATATTATAGCCGCCGGTACGCCCGAAGAAATTGCAAATGTTGAAGAAAGCATTACGGGAAAATTTCTGAAAAAAGAATTAACTTATAATTTAAATTTTACTTAATAAATCAGCCATCTCGATGGCAGATAGTGCTGCATCCCAACCTTTATTACCAGCTTTAACACCTGCTCTTTCAAGAGCTTGTTCCATTGAATCTGCTGTAATAATACCGAATATTACAGGTAATTCGGTGTTTAATGAAACATTGGCAATCCCTTTTGCAACTTCAGAGGCAACATACTCAAAATGTGGTGTACCTCCTCTAATTACTGCGCCCAAACAAATTATAGCATCATATTTTTTTGTTTGAGCCAATTTCTGTGCGGTTAAAGGAATTTCGAATGATCCGGGTACCCAGAATACCTGAATGTTCGATTCAGCGGCTTTATGGCGTATTAAACAATCGAGTGCTCCGTTTAATAATTGTTTGGAAACCATTTCATTGAAACGTGAGACCACAATTGCAAACTTTTTGCCTTCTGCATTTAGTAGGCCTTCTGTAATTTTAACCATGTTTCCTCCTTATTATAAATTTTTTATCATGTGTCCCAATTTTTCGGCTTTTGTTTTAAGATATCTTTTATTTACTTCGTTAGCAGGAATTTCTATCGGCACACGTTCTACAATTTCGAGGTCGTAGCCTTTTAGTCCAATAATTTTTTTCGGATTATTGGTGAGTAATCTGATTTTTGAAATACCGAGATCTTTCAAGATTTGAGCACCCATTCCATAATCTCTCAGGTCTGCCTTAAAGCCGAGTTCCTCGTTGGCTTCTACAGTATCTTTTCCTTTTTCTTGTAGAGAATAAGCCAGTAATTTATTTACCAGTCCTATTCCTCTTCCTTCTTGTTTCATATATAATAGTACTCCTCGACCTTCTTTTTCAATCATTTCGAGCGCTGTGACCAGTTGATCTCCGCAGTCGCATCTTAAAGAACCAAAGACATCGCCTGTTAAGCATTCTGAGTGGACCCTAACTAAGACGGGATTCCCATCGGATATATTTCCTTTAACAAGTGCTAATGCGTTTTCATGAGGTTCTATTGTACTTTCATATAAGTGCAATTTAAAATCGCCGTATTTGGATGGAAGGTCGACTACTACGATTTTATTAATTAAATTTTCGCGTTTTCGGCGGTATTCAATTAAGTCGGCAATTGAGATAATTGATAAATTATGATTATTAGCAAATTCAGTTAATCTGTCCCCACGACACATTGTACCGTCGCTATCCAGTATTTCGCATAATACGCCTGCGGGGTAACAACCAGCAAGGCGAGCCAGATCAACAGCGGCTTCAGTATGACCGGCTCTTTTCAAAACGCCCCCACGTTTAGCAATAAGTGGGAAAACATGTCCAGGACGCATGAAATCATCAGCTCTAGCATTATTATCTGCTATTGCTTTAATTGTTTTTGCGCGATCAAAAGCTGATGTACCGGTTGTTGTGCCGTATTTGTAATCGATTGAAATGGTAAAAGGGGTTTGATGGGGAGATGTGTTATATTTAACCATTAAGTCGAGTCCAAGTTGATCTGCTCTTTCAGGAGTAATTGCTACGCACAGAATACCCCTCGCTTCGCGTGTAATAAAATTTACTGCTTCTGGTGTCACAAATTCAGCAGCCATTATAATATCGCCTTCATTTTCGCGATCGGCATCATCAACTACAATAATCATCTCGCCTTTTTTGAATTTTTCGATCGCATGCTCAATTGTGTCTAACTTATTTTCGTTTGACATTTTTTAGTAACCCATCTTTTTTAATTTATCTATAGTAATATTTGAATCTTCATTTGAATTAAGTAATCTTTCTACATATTTGGCAATCAAATCAACTTCAATGTTTACCAGGTCGCCTGTTTTTTTAAATTTCAGTGTTGTATGTTCCCACGTGTATGGAATTACAGAAATTACTAAGTATTCATCGTATAATTGGGCAATAGTTAAACTAATGCCATTAATTGCTACTGACCCTTCTTTAATAAAATATTTTTTCAATTCATATGGATACGAAATTTCTAATAAATAATTTTCTCCTTTTGGTATTATGCTTCTTATTTTACCTCTATGATTAACATGTCCCTGCACAAGATGTCCACCTATTCTTTCGTTGTATCTAATTGCGCGTTCTAAATTTACATAATCACCCGATTTAATTTTTCCAAGTGTAGTTTTAAATAAAGTTTCACCTACAGCTTCGACTGTAAAAATTTTATTATCTATCGAAGTTACAGTTAAACACACACCATCAACGGCGACAGAATCGCCCAATTTTAAATCTTCAAAAATCAGGTTACATTTTGTTGAAAACTTAATTCCGTTTTCAATTTTCTCGATTTTTTCTATACAACCTATTTCTTCAATGATACCGCTAAACATTTTTCAAACTTTCAAAATATTTTTTATTTAACTCTTTTGACTCGTCATCTAAAATGCCTACTATTACTTCTATGCCGGCCTGGCGTAGTTTCTCAATTCCTTTGCCATTTACCAGCGGATTAGGATCTATTGAAGAGATAACAACTTTTTTAATTTTGTTTTTAATTATCAGCGGTACGCAAGGAGGAGTTTTTTTGTTTGTATGGCAACACGGTTCAAGATTACAATAAAGTGTTGCTCCCTCGAGATTTTCTTTTGCATTATTTATAGCATTGGCTTCTGCATGTGGTCCGCCAAAATATTCATGATAACCTTCGGATAATATTTTATTATCCTTGACGATTACACAACCAACCATCGGATTAGGCTCTACTTTTCCTTCGCCTTTGAGTGCTAGTTCAAAGCATCGTAAAATATAATCTTTGTCTCTATTTGCATCCATAGAAATATTAAAATTGATATCTCAAAAATAACTTTATTTCGTGAGTAAAAAAATTATTGCTCTATTAATTGTTGGGATAGAAATATGATTGACTTGGATTAGTATTATGAGATTAAAATTTATATGTAAAATTAAGAGGGGATAATATGATATTCTCGTCCTTTGCCAGTTTTGAAGAACTTTTCTCTTTTCATGGCGTCGGACTTTTGTGAAAAGGATTCATAGTAAGTCAATTCAAAAGGACGACGATTGCGAGTGTATTTTACAAGGCCACGTTGATGTTCAGAGAATCGACGAGCAATATCATTGGT
The DNA here is from genome assembly GCF_052656625.1 of Melioribacter sulfuriphilus. Taxonomy (NCBI): domain Bacteria; kingdom Pseudomonadati; phylum Ignavibacteriota; class Ignavibacteria; order Ignavibacteriales; family Melioribacteraceae; genus Melioribacter; species Melioribacter sulfuriphilus. Next base: position 112,943 of record NZ_JBQXXK010000001.1, read on the forward strand.
GAGTCCAATATACCTTTTATTGTCTTTTAGACTTCTTAAGACGTAAACGTAAAACATAACAATGTTATGCTTAAAATGGAGAGGCGGCGGTCGGATTCGCCCGCCTAAGGCGGGTTGCAGACCTT
>NZ_JBQXXK010000001.1:113167-189350 GCF_052656625.1 Melioribacter sulfuriphilus
CAGAGAATCGACGAGCGATATCGTTAGTGAGTCCAATATACCTTTTATTGTCTTTTAGACTTCTTAAGACGTAAACGTAAAACATAACAATGTTATGCTTAAAATGGAGAGGCGGCGGTCGGATTCGCCCGCCTAAGGCGGGTTGCAGACCTTCGCCTTATTGGGAAATTGAGTCTAAGAATTCTCGTCCTTTGCCAGTTTTGAAGAACTTTTCTCTTTTCATGGCGTCGGACTTTTGTGAAAAGGATTCATAGTAAGTCAATTCAAAAGGACGACGATTGCGAGTGGATTTTACAAGGCCACGTTGATGTTCAGAGAATCGACGAGCGATATCGTTAGTGAGTCCAATATACCTTTTATTGTCTTTTAGACTTCTTAAGACGTAAACGTAAAACATAACAATGTTATGCTTAAAATGGAGAGGCGGCGGTCGGATTCGAACCGACGAATAAAGGTTTTGCAGACCTTCGCCTTAGACCACTTGGCTACGCCGCCCAATTAAAAAAATTAGAAGAACAAATTTACTGGCGGTCGGATTGCCCGCCTAAGGCGGGTTGCAGACCTTCGCCTTAGACCACTTGGCTACGCCGCCCAATTAAAAAAATTAGAAGAACAAATTTACTGGTGGTCGGATTCGCCCGCCTAAGGCGGGTTGCAGACCTTCGCCTTAGACCACTTGGCTACGCCGCCCAATTAAAAAAATTAGAAGAACAAATTTACTGGCGGTCGGATTCGCCCGCCTAAGGCGGGTTACACAATTTTAGTTAAACCACCAGTAGCTGCCAACAAATTGAAAATTGTATTACATAAAAAAGAAATCCCGATATAATCGGGATTTGCTTGAGCGGGAAACGGGACTCGAACCCGCGACATCAACCTTGGCAAGGTTGCGCTCTACCAACTGAGCTATTCCCGCAAAATGCTATTAAGAGATTAAGCATTATTTGCTATAACTCTTAATTTCTGCTTTTTCTCAACTTTTATAAGAACGAGCTTACTAAAATTTTGTGCGTAAATATAACACTCTAATTGATATCACGCAATAGCTTTTTAAACTCTTGGTCCGTGAGTATATCCTCTGAATGGACGAGAATGTTGAATTGTTATGAATGCGTGCTTATCAATTGTTTCCACGATTTTCATTATTTGTTTTAGTTGTTTTCTTTTAATAATTGCTATTAATATTGAAACGCCGCCCGAACTACCTTCTGCGGGTAAAATAGTTACACCAAACTTCGCTTTCCTTAATGCATCTGCAATTTTATCGGTGTAGTACAGAGATATGATATTAATCTGAACATAACCAACTGCAATTTTTTCTTCAAGGGTTATGCCCATTATATTACCGATAGAAAAACCAGCTGCGTATCCGATTAAATTAACTGTGTTATCCATATGAGCCACAATATATCTCATCGCAAAAATCCAGATTAATACTTCGAAAAAACCAGTTACTGCGGCGTGGTATTTTTTAGCTTGAACAACGAGCATAGTTCTTAATGTACCAAGTGTGACGTCGCAAATGCGCATTAGCATTATAATTACTGCTCCAAATATTATTTCCCAAGAAATAGAGAATTCCATAAATATCTTTTTTTATTTTACTTTTGTAGTATAAAAAAATTTTAATGGTAATGTACGAAGAAGAAAGAAAAGAATTAGTAGAAAATTTAAAGAAAAAGGGTATAAAAGACGAAAAGGTACTCGAAGCAATCTTTAATGTAGAGCGGCATCGGTTTGTACCAGAAATAGTAGCACCTCATGCTTATAACGATGTGGCTTTGCCAATTGGTTACGGTCAGACAATATCCCAACCTTATACGGTTGCCATTATGACCGAAACACTTGATGTCCAACCTTCTCAGAAAATTCTTGAAATTGGCACTGGATCGGGTTACCAGGCGGCTATATTAAATTATTTGGGTGCAAGAGTATTTACTATAGAAAGAAATCACAATCTTTATAATAGAGCCCTTAAAATATTTGATGAACTAAACCTGAAGATTGCTGCAAGATGTAGCGACGGTACCTTAGGTTGGGAAGAATATTCACCTTATGACCGTATTATAGTTACAGCTGGCAGCCCCTCTGTTCCTACTCAACTAAAAAAACAATTAAAAATAGGCGGAAAACTTGTTATACCTGTAGGCGACAGAACTTCGCAAGTGCTTAATGTGTTGAACAAAATTTCAGAAGACAAGTTTGAAGTTCAGGAGATCCCTTACTTTGCTTTTGTCCCCTTAATTGGAAAAGAAGGATGGCGGGAAAAGTAATTTTAATTGTTGGGCCAACATGCTCTGGTAAAACTAAATTAAGTTTGAAACTTGCAAAAATTCTAAATACAGAAATAATTTCTGCCGATAGCAGGCAAATTTACAAGTATCTTAATATTGGCACAGCAAAACCGTCTGAAGAAGAATTGAAATCAATCAGACATCATTTTATCGATTATCTCGAACCTGATGCTACTTACAATGTTAGCAAGTATGAAAAGGAAAGTTTACATATAATAACAAATTTGATTTATAAGAATAAAATTCCCATCGTTGTCGGTGGTTCAGGGCTCTACATCAAGGCAATTGTGGATGGAATTTTTGATACAGCTGATACAGATGAAGAATACAGAGCATATCTAAAAGAGATAAGGACGAGATTTGGAAATGAATATTTATACAAAATGCTCGAAATGATTGACCCTCTGAGTGCACGGAAAATGCTACCTCAGAACTGGAAAAGAGTGATGAGAGCTCTCGAAGTTTTCCATATAACAGGAAAATCGATTGTAAAACTCCAAAAGGAATACGAAAGGGAAACAGATTTTGAATTCCTTCAGTTTGGATTGCTCTGGGAACGTAGCATTCTATATGAAAACATCGAAAAACGTGTGGACGAAATGATAAATCGAGGATTGGTTAATGAAGTCAAAAGAATTCTTAATATGGGATACAGCGAAGAACTCAATTCGTTAAATACGGTTGGATATAAAGAAATTATCAGTTATCTGAACAATAAATTATCATTTGAAGATGCCATCAGATTAATTAAAAGAAATACAAGACGCTATGCCAAAAGACAGATGACCTGGTTCAGGAAAGACGAAAGAATCGAATGGCTGAAGGTTGAAAAAAGCGAAGATATTGATAATCACCTGAATTATATCTTATCAAAAATCTGATAAGAATTTCATTCTAAAAATAAGTTGATTAAATTTGTGTATAAATATCAGGAGAACTAATGGTTGATGAACAACTACGTCAGGTGAGAGATTTAAAGGAGAAGACCGAGAATCTAAGGGGGTATCTTTAAATTAGAAGAAAAACAAAAGGAAATTGACGAAATACAAAAATTAAGCGAAGCCCCAGATTTCTGGAACGATCAAAAAAGAGCCCAGTCATTATTACAAAAAAGTAAATCTTTGCAAAATTGGATCGATATGTGGAACGAGCTAAAAGAAAAAGTCGATCACATCAAGGAATTTACTGAACTTGTTAAAGCCGAAGAAGACGACTCGTTTATTCCGGAAATTAACAAAGAGCTTGCTGAAGCAGAAAAGCTTTACAGTCAACTTGAAATGAAAAGTATGTTAAGCGGAAAAGACGACGATAAAAATTGTATACTCACAATACATTCAGGAGCCGGTGGAACCGAAGCACAGGATTGGGCAGAAATGCTAATGCGTATGTATATGAGATGGGGCGAGCAAAACGGTTATAAAATGTCGATTATCGATTTTCTCGAAGGTGACGGCGCGGGAATTAAAAGTGTTACTATCGAAGTAGAAGGACCCTACGCTTACGGTTACCTGAAAGCAGAAACTGGCGTTCATCGCCTTGTTAGAATCTCTCCTTTCGATGCAAATAAAAGACGTCATACTTCTTTTGCTTCTGTATTTGTCATTCCTGAAGTCGACGATTCAATAGATATCGAAATAAATCCCGCTGATCTTCGCATCGATACTTATCGATCAGGCGGCAAAGGCGGACAAAACGTTAATAAAGTTGAAACTGCCGTTAGAATTACGCATATTCCAACAGGTCTTGTTGCTGCTTGTCAGTCAGAACGATCGCAGTTGCAAAATAAAACAAATGCTATGAAATTGTTGAAAGCGAAGTTATATCAACTGGAGCTTGAAAAACAACAGGCAGAAATGAACGAGATTGAAAAAAATAAAATGAAAATCGAATGGGGAAGTCAAATTCGTTCCTATGTTTTTCATCCATATAATCTGGTTAAAGACCACCGTACTGGTTATGAAACTTCCGATACGCAAGCTGTAATGGACGGCGAAATTAATGAATTTATTAAGCAGTACTTGTTAATGTATTCGCAGAATTGATGTCAAAATTAAAAAAATATCTGAAAGGAGAAACAATTGCCCACGAGGGAGAAAAGCCGCGAGGACTTTTTATCCTTGTCGATGGGAAAATTGGAATATTTAAAGGAAACAAGAAGGTTGCTGAATTCGATAAAGAAGGAACAGTCGTAGGCGAAATGAGTCTTATACTAAAAAAAGAACGTACTGCATCAATTGTTGCGCTTGAAGATTCAAAACTGTTGGCTGTTGAAGGTCAAATCGACGATATAATAAAACTCTATCCCGATATTACAAAAAAAATACTTGTCAGCCTAGCAGAAAGGCTGGCAAAAGCTACCGAAAATATTTAGCAATAAATTGGTAAGGGAAATGAAAAGTTACACCGAATACCTCTGGTTTAATACAAGTAAAAAAAGGGAGTATATCAACATAACATCAGAAGTAGAAAAAGCTCTTGTAAAAAGCGGCATTCGCGAAGGGATGGTTCTTGTTTCGGCAATGCATATAACCGCTGGAGTTTACGTCAACGATGCTGAAAGTGGACTGATTCAGGATATCGACGAGTGGCTCGAACATCTGGCTCCTTATAACCCCAATTACAAGCATCATCGTACTGGCGAGGATAATGGTGATGCTCATTTGAAAAGTTTATTAGTTCATCACGAAGTTATTATTCCTGTTACCGAGGGGCGTCTTGATTTTGGTCCGTGGCAGCAGGTTTATTATGCCGAGTTCGACGGGCAAAGACGTAAAAGGGTAATTATTAAAATAATTGGCGAATAAGAATCCAAGTGAAAAGAAAAAAAGATTTTTTCGATAAAGTTTATTCTATTGTGGAAAAAATACCCAAAGGCAAAGTTACGACCTACGGGGCAATTGCCGAAGCATGTGGCATTAAATCATCTGCACGCACTGTAGGCTGGGCTTTGAACAGTGCAAAAAATTCTTCCTTACCCTGTCACAGAGTTGTAAACAGGTTCGGAGCACTCACTGGTAAAATTCACTTTGGCGACCCGAATTTGATGGAAAACCTACTCCGTTCCGAAGGCGTCGAATTCGACGAGGACAATTGTGTAATTATGTCGAAATATTTCTGGCACCCTAAAGAAAATAAATAGTTTCAATACCTTTTTAGATTAAACGAAGAAATTCCCCCTTTAATAAAGATGTCAATTTTTTTCTTTGCAGTGTCGTAATTCGCCGATTTATAGTAACCAGGATTAACTTTTTCAATTCCTTCGAGATTGCGCGATACAAGAAATAAATCACTTTTCATACTGCACGCAGAATTTTCAGGAATGTATAGGGTAAGTTTTGCAGCGCCCATTTCGACATCCATTAAAGTAGTCTCATATTTATCGCCTAATTTAACAACAACGTCCGAAGCTCCTGTCTTAATGCTAATACTACGTGTTTTGAGATTCCTTAAATCGAAACGACCTTTTGCGGCTCCAAAATTGAGGTTGAAATCCCAAACTGGTTTATTGTTCAAGTGCAGGAGTAGATTGTTTTTGAACTTCTTCCCGTCAATAACAATATCATGTTCTCCATCCAGTTCGATATCGAGATATGCAGTCGAGTCATCTGTATAAGAATGAATGTTATAATCTGCAAGTGCGCCCTGGACTTCAGTTTCATAAAATTTGTCAGTTAAGTTATCAATTTCAAAATATCCTGCGCCCGAATTAAAATTCAAACTGGCATACTTGACTTCAGGCAATTGATCTTGTTTGTATTCGGTGTAATCATCAGTACTGTCAGTATAAATTTCACATCCATTGAAAATATTGATAATAAATCCGAACAATAACACAGCCATAAAGATGCCGAAGAGAAGATTAATTAAATGACGTATGAAAGAATCTTTGAAAATTATAAGACTGCCCCAGAAAACAAAAATTAATGGCCAGATATTCCAGATAAAATCATAGTTTGATTGAATCCAATCGTATTTGTATGAAAAAGTAAGCGCACCGATTGTAAGAAAGAAGAAACCCCAAAATAATTGTCTACTTTTCATAATTCACCTCGTCTATTTACGCGTAGAATTCCAAATTAGAAATATGCCTATTACAATCAGAGCAATTGGAAGTAAATCTTCGAAATCGAATGCTGCAATATACTGTTCTGCCAGAAGCAGTAAACCGATAATGATAAGAATTATTCCAAGAATTGTTCTGCCTTTGCCACCCGATTGCGGGTAACTTTCCTGCAGGTTCTCGGCATCGACGTCTTCTTTGTTGATGTTGTAAGTCAACTCGAAAGGTTCTTCGGGAATAACAATCCAGAGAATGATATACAAAAGAAAACCAAATCCGCTAATTAATGCTACTATAACAAATATAACCCTTATGAGAACCGGATCGAGCTCAAAATATTCTGCCAAACCGCCGGCTACACCTCCAAAGATTCGATGTTTTCTGGAGCGATATAATTGTTTCCGCATGACGACCTCCTTTGGGTTAATTTCGATTATTAAGACGATCGAATTAACCAAAAGTTTGAATTCTATTCAGGAGTTACTAATTTTAGTACAACAATATGATAACATTATGAAAATTGCCGTTTTTCAAGCTAATCCGATTATTGGAGATTTACAAGGGAACAAAGAAAAAATTGTAAGAGGATATAAAAAAGCAACAGAAGATGGCGCTGACCTTGTAGTCTTTCCTGAGTTATTTCTCCCCGGTTATCCTCCGCTCGATCTGGTTGAAAAAAAAGAATTTCGAAGTGCAGTTTCTGAATACGCTTATAGTATTGCTTCATTAACCAATAGCACTGGATTAATTTTCGGTTCGATAACGGAAGATTATCAGGAAGTAGTCGGTACAGGAGTTTATAATTCTGCATTACTCTGCTACGAAGGGAAAATACAATTTGTCCAGAGTAAATCATTGATTCCCAACTATGATGTATTTGACGAAGTTCGATATTTCGAGCCCGCAAAGAAAATTCAGGTACACCCATTTAAAAATGAAATACTTGGTATTTCCATTTGCGAGGATATATGGAACGATGCTGACTACTGGAAAAAAAGAAGATATGAAATCGACCCTGTACAACGACAGGTGGATTTAGGTGCCAGTTTACTTATTAATATCTCAGCAAGTCCATATGCGTATGGTAAGAGAAAACAAAAATATGATATGCTAAATCTCTTGACAAAAAACGACAGAATACCGTTGGTTTATGTATGTTGTGTGGGTGCACAGACAGATTTGATTTTCGACGGCGCTAGCATGTGTTTTGACTCTACTGGTCGATTATGTATGATGGGTAAAACCTACGAGGAAGATTACTTTATCTACGATACTACAGCTAATTACGAGGAAGTTACTCAAATCGAGTCATCATTTGAAAAAGAAATACTCGATGCCTTGATTATGGGATTGCGCGAGTACGGTAAAAAAACTGGTTTTAATAAAGCACTGGTCGGTTTAAGCGGAGGTATCGACTCTGCTCTTGTGACCTATATCGCAGTTCAGTCTTTTGGAAAAGAAAATGTTCATGTTGTACTTATGCCTTCACAATTTTCAAGTCGCGGCAGTATTGACGATTCTCTGAAACTAATCGAAAATTTGGGCATCTCACACAACATAATTTCAATTCAGCCTGTATACGAAAAAATTTTGGAAATGCTAAACGTGATCTTCGAAGGCAAACCGTATGATGTTACGGAAGAAAACATACAGGCAAGAATTAGAGGAATTTATTTAATGGCGATTGCGAACAAGTTCGGTTATCTACTTTGTTCAACCGGCAATAAATCCGAATTAGCAGTGGGATATTCAACTCTGTATGGCGATATGTGTGGCGCAATAGAAGTCATCGGCGATGTTTATAAAACGCAAGTCTATAAACTTGCAAAATATATAAATAGAAATGAGGAAATTATTCCTGAAAAAATAATTTCAAAAGCACCTTCTGCTGAATTAAGACCAAACCAAAAAGACCAGGATACACTCCCACCCTATGAAATCCTCGACCGTATACTGCAGCTATATCTGGAAGAACAAAATGAAATTAATGAAATTAACGAAGAGATTAACGATTATGATACAGTCTATAAAGTATTGAGAATGGTCGACTTGAATGAATTTAAACGTAAACAGGCTCCGCCGGTATTAAGAGTATCAACCAAAGCATTCGGTTACGGTAGGCGGTATCCAATCGTGCAGGGTTGGAGAAAATAATATATGAACTTTTAAGATTGATCGAATCGTTTACATAAAAAATGGTAGCTCTATGAAAATAAAACTTCTTTTAGTTCTTTTCCTTCCACTCATTATATCAGCACAATTCGGTTTGCAAAAAAATATTGTAAAGATGGAATTGGTGGAAGGTCAGGATATAGCTTATCCTAATTCAAATTATAAATTTGCTGTTAAACTCGAAATTTCCGAAGGATGGCATATCAATTCTGATAAGCCTAAGGAAGATTTTCTTATACCAACAAATCTTGTAAGTGTGGATCCACGATTCCAGTTTGCTGAGATTGTGTATCCCACTTCAAAAGATCTGAAATTTGAATTTTCAGAAAAACCTGTTTCAGTGTTCGACGGCACTCTATATATCGGTGTTCTTTTAAGAATAGATGCCGGTCTTAAAGAAGGCGATTATCAAATCCCAATAAATATTACATATCAGGCATGCAATAACCAAAGTTGTTTGCCACCAACGAGTTTGACCGATACTTTGCTTATAAAAGTTGTCAATGAAGATACGCCTATAACTGAATTAAATTCGGAGATAATGGGAACTATCGATTTTGGTAAGACGAACATAGATCAGAATAATGAGAATACTATTGCATCTACACTGGAATCGAGTGGTCTACTGCTGAGTCTCTTGTTTGTTTTTTTGGGAGGATTGGCATTGAACCTTACGCCCTGTGTTTATCCATTAATACCAATAACTGTTGGTTATTTTGGAGGTCAGAGCGAAGGCAGAACAGGAAGGCTGTTCCTTCTTGGAGTTTTGTATGTACTCGGTATGGCTATAACTTATTCAGTAATTGGTGTAATTACAGCACTTAGCGGGGCAGTGTTTGGAAGCCTTTTACAGAATACAATAATTATTATTGGGATAGCATTAGTTTTCGTTGCACTATCATTGAGCCAGTTTGGTGTCTATGAATTCAAGCTACCTGATTCTTTGGTGATGAAAGCTGGAGGAGCAAAGGCAGGATTTTTCGGGGCATTTTTTATGGGACTAACGATGGGTATTGTTGCGGCTCCGTGTATTGGTCCTTTTGTATTGGGACTGGTTACATACGTTGCAGCAAAAGGCGACCCTTTATACGGATTCTGGCTCTTTTTTGTAATGGCTCTGGGTCTCGGGCTACCTTATCTCTTCTTGGCACTCTTTTCTGGTAAGATTAAAAAATTACCACGTGCAGGCGACTGGATGGAAGGTGTCAAACATATATTCGGATTATTGCTCCTCGGAATGGCTGTCTATTTTATTGCCCCCTTGTTCCCAAAAGATATCAATACTTACTTCCTGCCAGTTTTTGGTATTGTGGCGGCATTGATATTATTGGTTTTCGATAAGACTGCAAATAACATCAGGGGTTTTAAAATCTTTAAAGTTATTTTTTCTTTGGCTGTGCTTGCAGTGTCGATTTATTCATTGGTGCCTTCCTCCAAACCTGAATTGCCATGGGAAAGTTTTTCCGATGAAAAATATCAGGCATCGCTTGATAATAGAGAGAAAATCATCATCGATTTTTATGCCGATTGGTGCATCCCCTGCAAAGAATTGGAGGCTATTACTTTTGCAGATAGTAAAGTTGCCGAGAAGATGAAAGAATTCAGACTTTTTAAAGTAGATATGACACAAACAATGTCTGCCGAAACTGAAAGACTCAGGAACAGATTTAATATTCTTGGTATGCCTACCATATTAATTATCGATTCAAGCGGCAGGGAAATAAAAAGATTGACAGGTTTTTTAGAGCCGGAAGAATTTTTTGAAATTATAAATTTAGTTGAATAAAAATAGGCATTTAATTTTGAATATAGTTTTCATATTTTAATAATCGACAAAAAGATAAATTAACTTATTTAGGAGAAAGAAAAATGGCAAAAGAAAGTAAAATAGTTGAAGATGTAACAGTGCGATTCGCTGGTGATTCCGGCGACGGTATGCAATTAACCGGGACACAGTTTACAGAAACTACAGCAATAGCAGGTAACGATTTAAGCACACTGCCCGACTTTCCCGCTGAAATCCGAGCACCTGCAGGCTCGCTTTCGGGTGTAAGTGGATTTCAACTTCATTTCAGTAGTAGTGATATTCAAACGCCAGGAGATTCTCCTGACGTCCTTGTGGCCATGAATCCAGCTGCGCTTAAAGTTAATTTGCCTGATCTAAAACCAGGCGGCACTATTATAGTTAATATCGATTCATTCGACGATAAAAACTTACGCCTTGCAAAGTATAATTCAAATCCTCTCGAAGACGGATCATTAAGTAATTATAATGTGATTCAGATCCCCTTGACACAGATGACTATGGAAACACTGAAAGATATGGACCTTTCAGTAAAAGATAAGGAGAAGTGTAAGAACTTTTTTGCTCTCGGTTTAATGTATTGGATGTACAATCGACCCATCGAGGTAACTCTTAACTGGCTTGAAACAAAATTCAAGAATAAACCCGAAATTATGGAAGCCAATAAAAAAGTTCTTATGGCTGGGTATCATTTCGGTGAGACTACAGAAATTTTTACAACAAGATATGAAGTTAAAGCTGCAGAGTTACCTAAAGGAAAATATCGAAATATTTCGGGTAACGAGGCTACTGCCCTAGGCTTTATCACGGCTGCACTAAAAAGTGGTTTAAAATTATTCCTTGGTTCTTATCCAATAACGCCGGCTTCAGAAATTTTGCATGAATTAAGTAAGTACAAAAATTATGATGTCATTACATTCCAGGCTGAAGATGAAATTGCCGGAATTAGTTCTGCACTTGGCGCCTCTTTTGCAGGTGCACTTGGTATTACAACTACTTCAGGACCTGGCTTTTCTTTGAAAAGTGAAGCCCTTGGACTTGCTGTCATGACTGAATTACCGCTGGTTGTAGTTGACGTTCAAAGAGGTGGACCCAGCACAGGCTTGCCCACAAAAACCGAACAGGCCGATTTATTACAGGCATTCTTTGGAAGGCACGGCGAAGCACCTGTGGCAGTCTTAGCAGCAAAAAGTCCGGCGGATTGTTTCTTCTCTGCAATTGAGGCTTCCAGAATTGCGATTAAATACATGACGCCAGTTATTCTTTTAACAGATGGATATCTGGCATTGGGCTCTGAACCCCTCAGAATTCCGGAATATGATGAATTACCGAATATCGATGTTAAATTCCGTACCGACCCTGAAGGTTTTTATCCTTATCTGAGAGACGAAAAATTGAGCAGACCCTGGGCAATACCAGGTACCCCAGGCCTGGAACACCGCATCGGTGGTTTAGAAAAACAAAACATCTACGGGTCAATCAGCTACGAACCGGATAACCACGAAGAAATGGTAAAAATCAGAAAACAGAAAATTGATAATATCGCAAATGATATTCCTGAACTTGAAGTAGATGGTAACGAAACTGACGATTTATTGATCCTTAGTTGGGGCAGTACATACGGAGCTATTAAGGAAGCAATTCGTAATGTTCGTAAAAAAGGTTATAAGGTAGCTCATGCTCATTTGACTTATCTGAATCCATTCCCACGAAATATTAAAGATGTACTCAATAGATATAACAAGGTACTAATTCCAGAACTTAATACAGGCCACCTTGCATTATTGATTAAAGGTCGCTTTTTGAAAGACGTCATTCAATTAAACAAAATAAAAGGACGTCCTTTCAAAGTTGCCGAAATTGAAAGTAAAATATATGAAGTACTTGGAGGTACTAATGGAAACTAAGAATATTGAGATAAAACCAAAATATACTGCCAAAGATTTTGCATCTGATGTAGATGTTAAATGGTGTCCAGGCTGTGGCGATTATTCGATATTAGCACAGGTTCAGAGAACAGCTCCTGATTTCGGTGAACTGAAAGAAAATATAGTTTGGGTTTCGGGTATCGGCTGTTCGAGCCGCTTTCCATATTATATGAATACTTATGGCTTCCACGGCATACATGGCAGAGCTGCTGCAATTGCGACGGGTGTAAAACTGGCTAATCCAAAATTGCAGGTCTGGGTTGCTACAGGCGACGGCGATTCATTGAGTATCGGTGGAAATCATTTCATACATGCCTGCAGAAAAAACATCGATATCAAAATTGTCCTTTTTAATAATAAGATTTACGGACTGACAAAAGGGCAGTATTCTCCTACGTCTGAAAAAGGAAAGATTACTAAATCTTCTCCTTATGGTACAGTTGATTTTCCATTTAATGCAATTAAACTTGCTGATGCTGCCGGTGCAACATTTATTGCCAGAACTATCGACAGAGAACCCAAACATATGCAGGAAATGTTGAAAAGAGCTGCCTCGCATAAAGGTCTTGCTTTTATTGAAGTCTATCAAAATTGCCCGATCTTTAACGACGGCGCTTATGCACCTCTTACTGACAAAAATACTAAAGAAGACTATGTCCTCTATCTCGAACACGGGAAACCGTTGGTATTCGGTAAAAATAAGGACAAAGGAATTAAGCTGGATGGACTGAACCCTGTGGTTATTAATCTTAATGATGGAAAACATTCTGTTAACGATTGTTGGGTACACGACGAATTCGACACAAATCCCACAAGAGGCTTCATACTGGCAAGATTTATCGATATCGAAAATATGCCAACTCCCGTTGGAGTATTCCGTCAGATTAACAAACCTACTTACGATGAGGAATACTGGAAGCAGGTTGATTATGTCAAATCAAAAAAAGGCGCAGGCGACTACAATAATTTAATGTTTAGTGTGAACACCTGGGAAGTTTAACAAAAATAAAATAGGGGGCTGCAGAGTTTGCAGCCCCCACTTTTTTTATTTCTCACCATTTCAATATTTTTATTTCTTAAAAGAATTTCTGTTATGAACTATTTTACCGAATTGAAAAATATTCTGGATTCTTACGAATCTTTTACAATTACCTCGCATGTTAATCCCGATGCGGATGCAATCTGTTCCGAACTTGCATGCTTCTTCCTTTTACAAAAATTAAATAAAAGAGTTAGAATTATTAATTATAGCCCAACACCAAACAACCTTAAGTTTCTGGATGCAAACGGGGATGTGGAGCAATATGATCCCGAAAAACACGACAATTACATTTTAAGCTGCGAAGTAATTTTGTTCCTCGATTTGAATAGTATAAGCAGAACAAAAAGGATGGAAAACGTTTTGCGAAATTCGAAAGCCAGGAAGGTATGCATCGATCATCATCAGGAACCCGAAAATTCTTTTGATTTATTGTTGGTGGATACGAATGCCGCTGCCACTGGTGAAATATTATACGATTTTATTAAATCTACTAAAATTTCCGAAATCGACTATCGGATAGCATTACAGCTCTACAGTGCTATTATGACCGATACAGGTTCTTTCCGTTACGAAAGGACTTCACCAAAGATCCACACAATTGCTGGCGAGCTTATTCAAAAAGGTGTTAATCCTACCGAAGTTTATGACAAAATTTATAATCAAACTGACCTTAATATTTTGCGCTTGCTCGGCAAATCAATTAGTAATATAAATACCAATTTGAAAGGCAGTCTGGCATATATGATCATAACAAAAGACGACCTAAATCAGTACGGAGTCAATGAGAGCGATGTAGACGGCTTTGTTACATATTGTATGTCCATTAAAAATGTAGTAATTGGTCTACTTTTTCTGGAATTGGACGATGGTATTAAAATTAGTTTCCGTTCTAAAGGAGATATTAAAGTAAATAAATTGGCTGCTGAATTCGGAGGTGGTGGACATATAAATGCTGCCGGTGCCAGACTTTACGATAAAGATATGAATAAAGTAGTAAATGATGTTATACTGAAAGCTCAAAAATATATTGGAGGTTAAATGTTATTTGACCTTAAAATCAATGCAAAAGATGACGAAATTAAATTTGGCAAAAAATCACTCCTTCTGAAATTCTTTATCGATACACCAAGATTGAATAACCAACTGAATAGTTTCTTTCAACTTCTGGATTTGAATATTCATCCCCTTTATAAAGAAAAATTTCTCGAGGAAGAAACCAGCGAAATTACTTTTCATTCCGCTAAAGACGAACCTGTGGCTGTTATTCTTAAAAAAATAAAAAAGGACAAAAAATTAAATTCCGATTTTTTTCGTGATTATCTTGCAGGTTTAATACCCAAACTAAAGAATGAACCGATAGATTCAATTACTATAATTGTTCCACAATTTACAGATTTTGAAAAATATTATATCGGAGAAAAACACTTTCTTCGTACTCTGGCAGAAGGTTTACACCTTGGCAATTATTCATTCGATCGTTACAAAACTAATGCTAAAAAGTCTACACAGCTTGAAGTTAATCTTCATTATCGAGATAAGAATTTACTCAAACAGGTATTGAATGAAACGAATTATATAATGAATGCGGTTTATCTTGCACGGGATCTGGTTAATGAACCTGCAATTAAATTAACGCCGTCGGAACTGGCTTTGCGCACGAAAAAAGAACTTGCACTGCCAGGTGTAAAAGTTGCTGTATGGGATAAGAAGGAACTCGAAAAGAAGAAAATGAATGCAATCTTAGCTGTAGGAGGCGGAAGCAGCAATCCCCCCTGTATGATTATAATTCATTATAAACCGGAGAAGACAATCAAGAAAAAAATTGCGCTGGTAGGGAAAGGTGTAACTTACGATTCAGGTGGCCTATCGATCAAGCCAACGTCTGGTATGCTTGATATGAAAGCTGACATGGCAGGCGGTGCAGCAGTAATTGGAGCAATAAAAGCAGCCGCATTATTAAAACTTCCCGTTGAGTTAATCGGAATAATTCCCGCTGTCGAAAATATGGTTGGTGGAAATTCATATAAACCAGGAGATATAATTGAATCTGCTTCTGGTAAAACCATCGAAGTTAAAGATACGGACGCCGAAGGAAGAATAATTCTTGCAGATGCTCTCTATTACGCTTCAAAACTAAAGCCGCAAGAGATAATTGATTTAGCGACTTTAACGGGTGCCTGCGTGGTCGCTCTGGGTGAAATCGCAGCAGGTCTGTTTACTGAAAGCAATGAATTGGCAAGTGGACTATTGAAAGCATCCGAAACGACATTTGAAAGACTCTGGCAGTTGCCATTCTGGAGTGAATACGAAAAAATGATTGAAAGTGAAATTGCAGACGTAGCAAATCTGGGCCCACGCTGGGGCGGGGCGATCACCGCTGCTAAATTCTTGCAAACATTTGTCGAACCCGACATCCCATGGGCCCATATCGATATTGCAGGACCTGCAATAAAACATAAATCAAGTTCATATACTGAAAAATACAATACAGGTTTCGGAGTAAGGTTGATAATTGATTATTTATTACATACAATTAATGGCGGCAAATAATTATTCTTAATTTTGAACTAAAAATAAAATGAGGGAGTTTATATGAGTAAATCATTTGAAGTTATTGAAAGAGTCGGAATTTCGAATGAGAGCATTTCCGACGCAATCAAAAACGTTCTTAAAGAAGCTAATGAAGAAAAGCCCGTCGCCTGGTTTGAAGTAGTTGAACAAAGGGGAAGAATGACTTCAGACGGCAATGTGGAATTTCAAGTGAAAATTAAAATTGGACGTAAATCATAAAAAGAAAGGTATAAATATGGCTTTAAATATAGGTGACAGAGCACCAGACTTTGCATTAAAAAATGCAGACGGTACAACATACAGACTTTCAGAATATAAGGGGAAGAAAAACGTCGTATTGCTCTTTTTCCCTGCTGTCGGCACTTCGGTATGCGAAAAAGAACTTTGCTCGACACGCGACAGCATGAAAGATTATGAAAGTCTTGACGCACAGGTATTTGCTATAAGTGTTGATGGTCCATTTGCCCAGAAACTCTGGGCAGATAAACACCAGTTCAACTTCCCTCTGCTCAGTGACTTCAATAAAGAAGTATCAAAACTATATGACGCTTATTACGACGTATGGTTGCCCGGCAAATTCGACCTGAATGGAGTTTCAAAAAGAGCCGCATTTGTAATTGATAAAAACGGCATCATTCAGTACGCCGAAGTATTAGAAAATGCAGGCGAAGAACCGAATTACAATGCTATAAAAGAAACATTAAACAAAATTTAGTAATTGAGGGTAAAAAATGATTGAGGAAGGTAAAAAAGCCCCAGCTTTTACTCTGCCCGACCAAAACGGCAAAAAGATATCCTTGAAAGATTTTAACGGTAAAAAAGTAGTGCTTTACTTTTATCCAAAAGATAATACCAGCGGCTGTACAAAAGAAGCATGCGACTTCAGGGATGCTTTCCCGGATTTTCAGAAAATAGACGCTGTCGTAATTGGTATTAGTCCAGATTCGGTAGAATCCCACAGAAAGTTTGCTGACAAATATAAACTCCCCTTTATTCTATTGAGCGACGAAAAAAAAGAAGTACTTGAAAAGTATGGGGTCTGGAAGGAAAAGTCGCTCTACGGAAAGAAATATATGGGAGTTGAAAGAACAACCGTAATTATTGATGAAAACGGAAAAATAATTAAGATCTTTCCGAAAGTAAAAGTAAACGGACATTCGGAAGAAGTATTAAAAGCAATTCAAGATTACGGGAAATGATTTACATTACAAGAAGAGAAGTATTTTCGGCTTCACACCGTATTTATAATCCAGAGCTGAGTGACGAAGAAAATTATCGTCTTTATGGCAAATGCAGCAATCCAAACGGACACGGACATAATTACATTCTCGAAGTAACAATTGCGGGCGAAGTAAATCCTAAAACCGGTTATTTAATTGACCTGAAAAAATTGAAGTCGATAATACGTGAAAATGTAATCGACCTGCTCGACCATAAAAATCTCAACTTAGATGTCGAGTTTTTGAAGAATAAAATTCCAACTTCAGAAACAATCGTGTCCGAAATATGGAAACAGCTTGTCGACAAAATACCAGAGGGCAAACTCTACTCAGTTAAACTTTATGAAACAGAGAACAACTATATTGAATATAGAGGAGAATAAGTTGGATAGAAAAGTGGTGGAAAATGCAGTCCTTGCAATACTAAATGAAATTGGTGAAGATCCTTCGCGGGAAGGACTCAAACGCACACCTCACCGCGTAGCTAAAGCCTATGAATTCCTGATGCAGGGTTACAACAAAAAAATCGAGGAGATACTTAACGGTGCCATTTTCGAAGAAAAATACGATGAGATGGTCATTGTTAAAGATATCGACTTTTACAGTATGTGTGAGCATCACATGCTTCCTTTCTTCGGTAAAGTTCATATAGCATACATTCCTAATGGAAAGATTGTAGGGCTGAGTAAACTTCCGAGAATTGTAGATGCTTTTGCAAGAAGGTTACAGGTTCAGGAGAGAATGACTCAACAAATTGCTGATACAATTGATGAGTATCTAAATCCCGCAGGCGTAGCCGTTGTAATTGAAGCTTATCACATGTGTATGATGATGCGCGGAGTAGAAAAACAAAATTCTATCACTACCACAAGTGCTATGCACGGATTATTTTCAGAAGATACTCGCACTCGTTCAGAATTTCTTAATCTCATTGCTCAAAAGAGGATATGATGAAAGAATTAAAAGAAGCTGTATGGATTACCGGTGCAAGTTCCGGCATCGGGAAAGAATTGGCTCTCACATTTGCCAGCAAAAATCATACAGTGATTGCTACTGGCAGAAGGCTTCATTTACTCGAAGCCCTAACTTCCGAAAATCCATTAATTGTCCCTTCAAAACTCGACGTTTCGGATTACACAGAGGTAAACAATTTTTACAGGGAATTTTCCTCCAACTATAAAATCAATGTTTTAATAAACAATGCAGGCCTTACTTCCTTTGAAAAGGCAGAGAATGATTCGATTGACACTATTAAGAAAATTATCGAAGTAAATCTGCTCGGATCAATCTATACAATCAAATCGATATTGCCCGATATGATTCAAAGAAAAGAAGGAACCATTATCAACATCCTTTCGGTAGTTACTAAGAAAATTTTTAAAAACAGTAGTGCTTATTCTGCATCAAAAAGTGGATTGTATGCCTATCTTAATGTTCTCCGCGAAGAAGTGAGAAAGTATAACATCAGGATTATTAATGTAATTCCGGGTGCAACAAAAACGCCAATATGGGACAGTTCAATTCTTGAAAAATATTCGCACAGAATGATGCCTCCCCGGGAAATTGCAAATCTTATTTATGACCTATCTATATTAAAAAGTAATATTGTAACAGAAGAAATAATTCTCAGACCTAAGGAAGGCGATCTGGAATGAAAGATGAAGTTACTATTGTAACTGGTGCCTCAAGGGGAATTGGTAGAGCAATTGCAATTAGGTTGGCAAAAGACGGCGGTAAACTGGTCTTAATTGGCAGGGATAAAAATAAACTTGAGGAAACAGTAAAAATTGTGTCGGATCAGGGAGCAGTAGCTG
Source organism: Melioribacter sulfuriphilus (assembly GCF_052656625.1). Classification (NCBI taxonomy): domain Bacteria; kingdom Pseudomonadati; phylum Ignavibacteriota; class Ignavibacteria; order Ignavibacteriales; family Melioribacteraceae; genus Melioribacter; species Melioribacter sulfuriphilus. The sequence goes on from NZ_JBQXXK010000001.1 coordinate 132,073, forward strand.
TTTCTTATGTGGGAGATGTTTCGAATAAAAGTTTTATTGAATATACTGTGAAAGACGTTATCGATAAATTCGGTAAAGTGGACAATTTGATTAATAATGCAGGTGTAGCAATATTTAAAAAATTTGTCGACACTTCTTTTGACGACTTTATGCTCCAGATGAATGTTAATATGTATGCAGTTTTCAATTTTACTAAACTCGTAGTTCCTTTTATGATAGAGAATAAAAGGGGAACCATCGTTAATATTTCTTCTTTAGCGGGAAAGAATCCATTTGTCTACGGCACTACTTACTCGGCTACAAAACATGCCTTAATGGGTTTTACAAAATCCTTAATGCTCGAATTGAGAGAATTTAATATACGCGTTGCTGCTGTATGTCCAGGCTCTGTACAGACAGATATGATTATTGATACGCCTGTTGCGCCTAAGGAGATTTTTAGAGCTTTAAAACCCGAAGAAGTGGCAGAAACAGTAGCTTTGATTATCAACTTACCTGGAAATGCTCTCGTAAGTGAAATTGAAATTAGACCCACTAAACTGAAATGAAAAAGGTACCCTTCTCTTAAAGGGTACCTTTTATGCTCACGATTATCTGCGCCATCTATTGAAGCGCGGTTGGCCTTCGCAATAATTATTGTTGAATCTTTTACCAAACCCGTAATAATCGTTTCTGTATTTTGCCCATAATTCTTTCTGGTTGTCGTCGAGTAAATTATAAACAGCCAGCCAGTGCTTTGCGGTTTCGGTTCTTATATTTGAACGTAAAGTATTGGACTTTTCGACAAGCTGCATATATTGTTTTTCGTCAATCTGACTTTGAGATTTCATTTTTCTCAATTCAAGACGATTCTTTTGGAGTTCGGCTTTAAGATCGATTAGTTTTTCTCTTAATTCGTATCTTAATTCGTCAATCCGTTTTTGTTGTTCTTCTGTCAGATTCAATTTATCGCAAAGGGGCATTCGACCTTTTCCATCAAAAGGCTGGGCAATGTTTAAGGCCGGCACTACAAGCAAAAGTACCAATACGAGTGAAAATAATTTTTTCATTTTGTTGTCTCCTTGATTAATTTTGAATTCGATCATTTGACATCAGCTTCTTTCGGTAGGTTTAATTAAACCTTAATGACGGCTAAAATGTCTATTAAATAGTCAATACTTATGCTATGAATAAAGATAACGATTTTGAACTGGTAAATAGATTTAAGGCAGGGGATGAAACTGCTTTCAATGAAATTGTCAGAAAGTACCAGAAAAGGATTTACTGGCATGCACGACAAATGCTGGGAGATCATCTCGATGCCGACGAAGTGACACAACAAGTGCTGATTGTGATATATGAAAAGTTAAATACTTTCAACTTTCAATCGTCGCTCTTTACGTGGATATACAGAATTGTTACTACAAGAAGTCTCAATCTTTTGAAAAGAAAAAATATAAAAAGATTTTTCTCGATAGATGACGACAACATAGATTTCGATTTAAAATCGGAGGTTGATATTGTTAAAGATGTCGACAATAAACAAAAATTGGAACGTCTTCAAAAAGTAATAAAAAAATTACCACCAAAACAAAAGCAGGTTTTTGTTATGCGCAATTTTGATGAACTTTCTTATGAAGAAATTTCACAGATAACAGGAACGAGCGTAGGTGGACTGAAAGCAACATATTTCCATGCAATAAAAAAAATAATGGAGCTGATGAACAATGAAAATAAGTGAAGAAATATTAAGGTATTATTCGGATTTAATGACCGAAGAAGAAAAGAAATTGCTGGAGAAAAAAATATCCGATCTCCCCAGTATGAAAGAGGAGTTCGATAAAGCCGGAAAATTAATAGAACGCTTAAGGGATTGCTCCAATATTGAGGTGGACGAAAGCTATTTTATTAATCTTCTTCCCAGGGTAAGAGAAAGGCTTAATATACGTAAGGGGCGAGTTGTTTTCGAAAAAATTGCATATGCTCTTTCTATCTCCGTATTTGTAGCATTCACATTAATTATTTCATTTCTCAACGCCCCATTGAACACTGAAATGAACTATTCTTTAGAGCAGGAAGAAATCATAAGAAACTTGGTAACTGATTATCTAACTGTAGATAATTTTACAGATGATTATACGATAGATATTCAAACAGTAGATGTTGAAGACAACCAGCTGGTTGATTATCTTTTGTCGGACGATAATTTGATTACAGAACTTTATATTGATACTGATTTGCTGCTTAATGAACAATGATAAAACAAAAGGTGAAATCATGAAAAAAATCATTATGCTTATCATACTTACAAGCTTTGCTTTATATGCACAAGACGAATGGCAACAGCGCAAAGGGTGGGAAGAGTATAAAAAATTTGATCAGTTCGAAAAAGCTAAGATCATCGAAATTCTCGATCTGAACGAGGAAGAGTCTGTCCGATTTTTTGCAAAGAGGAATGAATATAGAAATGAGGTTAGAAAACTACTGGAAAAAAGAAACGACTTGGTTCAGGATTTGGAAACTAATCTCGAAAAAAAGAATCAGGATAAAAACTATTACAAAAAAGCTGTCGCCGAAATTAATTCTATTGATGTGAAAATCAACGAGGAAAAACAAAAATTTTACCGTAGTCTGGAAGAAATTCTTGACGCAGAAGAAATTGCCAGATTGATTGTTTTTGAATACACGTTTCGGCGAGATATGGCTCGAAAACTGATGAAGCGGGGTAGATAAAAATTTCCAGTTCTTTTAAAATTGGGTTGCATTTTTGATAATATGAAATTATTTTTTGACCCGTTAATATGCGGAAGTGGTGAAATTGGTATACACGCTACTTTGAGGGGGTAGTGCCCGTTAGGGCGTGCGGGTTCGAGTCCCGCCTTCCGCACAAGCTCTTTTTATAATAAGATGAGGATGACATCATGAAAAAAACCCGCTCTTTTGTTTTGTCACTGGCATTAGTTTTAATTGCTTTTTCACTTTATGCTCAGGAGATGCCAAAGGAAGCAGCTAAGGCTTACAACGAAGGAAATCAATTTCTTAAAGCCGGCAATTACGAAAATGCTATAAAAAAATACCATGAAGCTCTTCAATTCTCTAAAGATTACAGAATATTCTATCAGTTAGGAGTTGCTTATAAAAAACAAAATAAATTATCCGAAGCAGAAGAGGCATTCAAAAATTCCATCAAAAGTAATTCCGAATTCAATCTCGCTTATAACGGATTAGGCGGTACATATTTTCTCGAAGGAAAATATCAGGAAGCCGTCGAAGCATTCAAAAAGTTTGCAGAACTTACAAATAAAAAATCTCTTAAGGATCAGGCTAATGAAAATATTGCAAGAGCATATGTAAAATTAGCCGAAACATCCAAAAAAGACGGTAATTATCAGAAAGCTATCGAGCAGCTTCGAGAAGCAATTAAGTTTAATGAATTCGATGCTGCTTACGTATTACTGGCTAATACATTATACGAAAACGGTGATTACGACGAGGCAATCAAAGCTGCCGATAAAGTAATTTCAATGAATTCCAAACTCAAAGGCGCAGCTTATTACTACAAAGGTCTTGCCTTAAAACAAAAGCAGGATACAGAAAAAGCTAAAGAATATTTTGAACTAGCTAAAAAAGACCCGCAATACAAAAAACTCGCCGAATACGAATTGAAGTTCCTGAGATAATTGAAAATAAACTAATAAAAAGTCGGCTCCTTGAGCCGGCTTTTTTTTATTTAAATCAGGAACGTAGCTAACAGGAGTTTGTATAAGAAACTAAATTATAAGCATATTATCATTATTTTTTATACAATTGTGATTAATTTTCTCGAGGCATATTTAATAGTTCTTATAAAAAGTTCGGATTAAATGAAACAAAAAATAATATTATTATCTTTATTGACGTTTTGCCTCGCAACTGTTAAGGCACAGTCGTTAGAAGAAATTCTTGATAGAGCAACAGAGCTTTACAATCAAAAAAATTATTCCGACTCATATCGCTACTACTCATTAATCATCCATTCTGAAGGAGCAAACGACAGATTAAAAGCGGTAGCTTTATACTATGCTGGAGAAAGTTTAATAAAAACATCTGATTACGCGGCGGCTGCAACTCAATTTGAAACTCTTATTTCCGATTACCCATTCTCAAATTATCATGAACTCTCACTTCTACGTCTTGGTGAAATCTACTATCATACTGGAGCCTATCGAAAATGCAGGGAACGACTTTTTTATTTCATCGAAAAGTATCCTGAAAGCAGTCATAAGGGTACAGCCTATTTCTGGCTTGGCGAATCATATGCTGCAGAAAATAAATTCTATGAAGCAGTAGAGCACTTCAACTTAAGCATATCGAATGCCCAGACAAACAAACATCTCGTGAATGCCATCTATTCGTTGGGCACAGTCTACGAAAAATTGGGCGATTATCAGGAAGCCATTTCCAATTACGACGAACTATTGTCGTACTACAATAATAGCGAACTGGCTCCACTGGCACAATTACGTATCGGTATCTGTTATTTTAAGATAGGCGATTATTCCACCGCCACTCTCGAATTGACTAATCCTCTCCTCGGTAATTTAAGCGACCAATTGAAAGTTGAAAAAGATTATTATCTCTCCAATGCTTTTATGAGATTGGGTGAATACGATAAAGCAGAAAAAATAATGTCGAGCTTAATTGCTACTGATATTTCGGAAGAGACAAAACGAAAAATTTTTTATAACATCGGATGGATAAAATTTCAAACCAAAGACTATAAAGGCGCCTATGAGATATTCAACAATTTAAATAAAACAGGCAATGATACAATTTCCGTTTTTTCCTTGTTCTGGAGTGCCGAATCTAAAAGATATATGAACGACAGGGAATCAGCCGAACAGCTCTATCGAGAGTTTATTGAAAATTATCCGAATCATCCTCTGGCTTCAAAAGTAAATTTGAGTAAAGGAGCTTTATTATTTGAATTCGCAACACAAAAAGATGCCGAATCGGTATTAATAAATGCGGCAGCGTCAAACGACATCGAAACTAAAAGCCGCGCGCTAACTATGCTCGGCGAACTTAAGTTGAATGAAAAAAAATATAACGATGCAAGAAATTATTTCAGCGAGACATTGAGAATTAACAATAACCACAACGATTCATATAAACGCGCTAAACTGGGAAAAGGCATTTCTGAATTTTATTTAAATAAATACCGCGAAGCCCTTGACGACATCATTTTTTTGTATAATAAATTTAGAGATTTCGAGAAGGACAAAGTAAACTTTTACATAGCCGAAATTTATATGTCTCTGGGTGATTACGAACAAGCTATCAAACATTATAATCTTGTATCAAGCGACGATCCATTGTTACATAAGCAAGTAATGATAGGTAAAGCCTACGCTTATTTCAACAAAAAGGATTTTCCCAATTCTGTCTATTATTTTAATAACTATTTAAAAAGATACGGCAACGAAAAAATAAGCAGAGAAGTTAAACTGAGACTGGCCGATAGCTATTTCGGTATGAAGAATTTTACAAAAGCCAGTGAGATATACGAGGACTTATTCAAAAAAGAAAATGTCATTACTAATGCTCAAAATTATTATCAATATTGCCAGGCACTCTATAAGGCGGGCAAAACAGCTCAAGCTATAATCGAATTTTCCAACCTGCAAAAATTATTTCCACATTCAAATTATAACGACGACGCTCAATATGTTATCGGATGGATTTATTTCCAGCAGAACCAGTACGACTGGGCAATCGATAATTATTTGAGGCTTATTAAGGAATATCCAAACTCAACACTGATCCCGATTGCTTATTATTCAATAGGCGACTCGTACTACAATATGGGGCAGTATGACTCGGCACTGGTTTATTATGGCAAAGTACTCAACAAGTACCCCAATACGTCATACATAATCGACGCAGTCAATGGCATACAATATGCTTACATCGCCAAAAACGAAATAGAAAAAGCCATAAAAGTAATTGATGATTTTATAAAACAATACCCGGATCAAAAATATAGCGACCAGTTTTATTTGAAGAAGGGTGATATTTATTACAGCATAGGCGATTACAACAAAGCCATTAATGCATACTACGACTTTATAAATAAATACCAGAAGAGCAACATTTTAAAAAACGCATATTACTGGCTGGGTAAAAGCGCTGTTAATACAAAAAATGATACACTCGCCATAGACGCTTTCAACCAGGTGCTTAACTTATCTCTGACATCGGACATTTCAATCTCGGCAGCTTTAGAATTGTCGAACCTTTATTCAACACGGAATCAATTCAATAAAGCTATTGAAGTGTTGAACAAAGTAATTACTAATGCTGGCGAATCGAAAAGAATGCCCGAATTGCTTTTTACTCTAGCATTAATCGAAGCAAAGAGCAATTCTCTGGATAAAGCGTACCAGACATTTGAGAAGGTGATAAATTATTATGATGGTACGCTCTTTGCTGACAAAGCTAAAGTAGAAGTGGCAAAGCTGGAACTGAAACAAAAAAGATATGCAAACGCAATACCTTTATTAAAGGAGGTTGCGGAAAAACGATTAGACGATATTGGGGCTGAAGCTCAATATCAGCTGGGATTAGCTTATATGGAGCAAGGAGAGTTTAATGAGGCAATAACTGCTTTTGTTCGCATCAGGTCTGTGTTTGCTGCTTATGACGAGTGGTTTACAAAGTCTTTGCTCCGACTTGGGGACTGCTATCTCAAATTAAACGATAAAAAATTAGCCAGAGAAATGTACAGAGCGGTTTTAAGAAGACACAACTCCGGAGATTATGCGGACGAAGCAAATAAAAAATTGAAGCTGCTATGAAACGTATTATTTTCTTATTATTTGTTATATCGACTTTTTTAATGGCTCAGGAAGAGCAAAAGAGTATCGAATTGCCAGACTTTGTAATTACCGGAAGTCAATCAATTCAAATACCAAAAGCTGAAAAAGCCAAACCGGAATTAATTCCAATTATCACTAAAGATTTTCTATTGCCTAATTATTCACCCGAATTTATACCCGTACTTATTGAAACCGTTCCTGTTAAAAAAGTACCCCAAATAAACACCAATAATTATTATATCGGAAGATTGAAAGTAGGTCTGGGTTTGTATACTTATCCAACCGGTGAATTGAATTTGTCGGCTCCTTTTGACAATTATTTGTTTGGACTCGACGTGTGGGGTAAAAATATCAAAGAATATACTGATTATGCATATTACAATACTTCCGGCATCTCTCTGAAAAATGATTTCTTCGTGAGTCCGAATTCCGAATTTTTACCAGGAACATCTCTCAGACTCGGTGGATTATATGAACGATTTTCGTATAAATATTTCGGAGCCGTTACGCCAGATTCTTTAAGCAAAAACGATTTAATAAAATTCGACTTGAGCATTAAAAACAAATTTATTCGAAATATTAATTTCGACTTTGATTTTAATGGTCAACAATTCAGACATAACAATTACGACCTGAACGAAAAGTTATTTTCTGGCAAAGCTGAAATGTCTGTTAACTTTTCCCTTTTTTCTTTAGGTGGTAGTGCCGTTCTAAAGAGACAACTGGCAGACCATACAAATCTAAATTATCGCGAAAATTTTTATTCCTTTACAGGTTTTATAAAATTATATTCTCTTTCCAACCTGATTTTAACAGGAGGAATTACATACACATCCGATAAAGATAATTCTGTACTCTATCCGTTTGTGATTTTGAATTACAAACTGAATGAAAGAATGTCAGCATTTGCCGAATATAAACCGCAAGCCGAATTTATTGATCTTCACTCCCTTTATAAACAGAATCCGTATTTAAAGAATATCTCAACCAATAATATCTTTCTTGACAACAAGTTTGCATTTAAGGCCGGACTCAATTATGGGATCGAGAATATTTTTACGGCGGGTCTTTGGACGGAATTTAAGTCGTCAGATAATTTCTATTACTTTCTCGATAGAACGCAAACTGGCTTTTATGATCTTATAACCGAGAACGACGTTAATACTTTTTCAGGAGGAGCCGAATTTATCTTAAATTCCAGGCTCCCTGGATATATCAATCTTAAAGTGGGTTACTATAAAATTACCAATTCAGCCGATATGGAAATTCCATTCCAGCCAAAGCTAAAATTAAGCGCCACATACATCAAAGAAATTATCGGCAATTTAAATATTTTTCTGTCATATCTATTTATGAAGGGAGCTTTTACTGATATTGACAATAATAATATTCTTCCCGATTATCATAATTTGTCAATTAAGATAGATTACGAATTGTTTGATAATTTATATCTCTGGATCGATTTTCAAAACATCCTGAATAAAAGTAATTTTGTGTATCCGAATTATCGTGAAAAGCCGTTTGATTTGATCGGGGGTGCAACTTATAGATGGTAAGAACGAATTTATTATGACAATTGACGAACTGAAAAAGAAAATATCTACTTTGCTTGGTGTTTCCTCGAGTGAAAGAGAACTTGCTTTTACGATTTTTATCAAGAAACTTGGTGAGCAGCTTGCACCCGGATTAACCATTAAAATACCCGGTTTGGGATTCTTCCAGCTGAAGAATAACGAAACGGTCGATAAATTTGAGGAAATTCTATTTTCCCCATTGAGAGAAAGTATTTCAGATAAAGTTATATTTCTTTCTATCGATATCCCTATGGATTTTTACGATGAATCAAACGAGGATACGGAAACGTTTAGCATTGGTGTAGGCAAGCCAATAATCCCAATTGGTGAAGATGCGGGGCAGGATGCCGATGCTTCATATATCGTATTCAAAAAATTAATAGGAGAGCGCATCAACGATCTCCTATCTGAATCGGAACGTATACCTGATATAAATATTTGGGATGAATATTACAAAAGTGAAATATCTGGAACAAATAGCGATATCAAAACTGAATTATCGGAACTTACTGCCGACCTTAATTTTGATGAAGAACATTTTACACAAGAAGTAGTTAATAACATTATCGATTATAAAGATAAGGATACAAACCCCGAAAATTTTGAAGATAGCGATTTAACACCGAGCAAATTACTGGAAGACTATGATTCATTTAACGTTTCAGAAAATAATATTTCGACTGAAACCGACGATGAAAAAGAAGATGCGTTCGGTCTGGAATATCTGCTCGAAAATCTAAGTACTGAAATACCTGAAGGAAATATTGAACCAGAAAGCGAGTCGCAACTAAATGGAAAGGACAAAATTGATGATACTACCAAAAACTTAGAAGAATTGATTGAGGGCGAAAAAAAACAGATTGATGATAATATAGAACTGGAGAAAATAGTTGGTAATCAGCTGGAAGAAGAGGATGAGGGAATAAATCCAGAGGATGAGAAAGAAAAACAGGAAGAGGACAACGAAGAGCAAGAATCGAAAGATGAATTAGAAATTGAGTCGACGGAAAATGACGAGAAAGATTCTACGACCGAAATTGAAATTGAATTGGGTAAACATCGTTATAAAAATCTGGAAGAACGAATTGAAATTGAAAACACTGAGGAGATACTTGATGTAGAGGTCGATGAAGAAGAGGAAGAATTTCTTGGGCTTAGAAAAAGAATTCAGGAAAATACAGAATGGAACTGGGGAGATGAGCTAAGAGACGAATTGGAAAATTACGACGACTCTAAATTTGATGAAGAAATGGAAGATGTTAAGGAGGAAGATATCCTGAAATCGACTCGGCCAGTTTCTGAAGATCTGTTTAAAAAACTCGAAACAACAATTAAAGAGGAACTGCAGGAAGCAAAAGTTTCTACAAAGTATGAATTCATTGAGCAAAAAGAAGAAAGTTACAAAAGCACTCCAGCTAAGGATACGTATGATCACGAACAGGAAATTGAGGATGAAGAGAAACATGGATATTTTAAATATGGAATACTTGGTTTGTTTATTTTGGTAATGTTTGTCGGTGTAGTTTATTTATTTTTTCAAGGTAACAAGGAATCAAATCTGGAAACTCCTGTCGAACAACAGAGTGCTTCGATTACGCAAAATCAGGATAAAAATGAAATTGCATCGCTTGAAAAAGAACAGAACGAAAATATAAGCGATGAAAATCTGTCTGTAGTTGAGGACGATTTTCCGCGGGTTGCTAAACTGGAAGATAAATTAAACAAAAAAACAAGTACCCCAACAAGCCAGACTGTAGATGATGATGCTTTATATATAAGTCCTGAAAATGATATCCATGTATATAAAACTATTTTCTCGGATGGAGCAAAATATTATGTTCAGACCTCTTCCTGGAGGAACGAATCTAAAGCAATAGACGAAGTAGGAAATTGGAAGCGCAAAGGATATAGTTCCTTTATTATGAAAGTAAATATTCCAGAAAAGGGAGGGTTATGGTTTCGGGTGCGAGTCGGCCCTTTTAATAGTGAAGCCGAAGCGCGTAAATTTTACGAGCAAAATTTTCAATAATATAACGGAAGGAAATTATGGATTTACTCTCAATTTTTCTAAAAGGTGGCTGGGTAATGTATTTAATCCTAGCTTGCTCGTTGATTGCAGTTGCAATTATAATTGAAAAATTTATCGTCCTAAAAAAAGCTAAAGTAAATGTCCCGGCATTCTTGGTTAAAATAAGGACGATGTTAAAAAAGAAAGATATAGAAGGTGCAATAGCAATTTGTATTGCGGAAAGAACTCCGGTGTCGAATATCGTCAAAAAAGGATTAAAAAAGTACAGACACGGTCATCAACGTGTTGTCGAAGCAATCGAAAGCGCTGGAAGGCAGGAGATAGCTAAACTTGAAAAAGGATTACCGATATTGGCGTCGATATCGGGCATTGCGCCTTTACTCGGATTTTTGGGTACGGTTACCGGTATGATTACAGCATTTATGAAGATTCAGGAATTGCAGGGTTCAGCTAATCCTGCCGACCTTGCAGGCGGTATCTGGGAAGCGTTAATCACAACAGCTTTTGGTCTTATTGTGGGCATTCCGGCACTCGCTTTTTATAACTATTTCGTAAGCGCTATTAGCAAATTAGTTATGGACATTGAACTCGTTACTACTGACGTCATCGATATTCTCGAAGATACTGGAAAAGGAATTGTTGATGACGACGAAGAAATTAATCTCTGAGGCTAACCATGAAATTCGAAACCAATAATAAACCGTTGAGTATATTTGCCTATTCCTCGCTTACAGATATTGTTATGCTTCTTTTGATATTCTTCCTGTTGACCTCGCAGTTCGTCATTCAAACCGGAGTGAAAATTAAATTACCATCAGCAAAAAATAACGAACAGGTTGCCCCGGCCAAATTAATTGTTACCATCACGGAAGGTAATCAAATATTTCTCGGAAACGAAGAAATTTCAATTGAAAGAATTGCAGGTCGTCTTGATATTCTGAGAAGAGAAACTAACGAAAGTAATCTTATTATAAGAGCCGATAAATCAGTAAATATTGACATTATTATTAGTATAATCGATGCAGCTAAAGGTGTTGGCATCGATAAATTTACAATCGAGACAGAGAAAGCAGAGTATGAATGATAAATTACGTCAAAATTCCTTTTTAGCTTCCTTTTTGCTCCATGTAGTTTTAATTGTTCTCTTTGCTTTTATTCATTTGCCTGTTAATCTTGAAGAGGAAGATTACATAACAGTTGGATTTGGTACGGGTACTTTTGCAGGTAGCAGAGGTCCAGTTACAAAAAACGAAGTCAATGAAGAGTCAAAAGAGCAGAAGGTAGAATCAAAAAAAGATGAGAAGAAAGTTGAGCTGCCCAAATCGAGCACTGAAGATAAAGATAATATTGTGAAACGAGCGGATAAAAAGAACGAAGAAAAAACGAAAGAGATTGAGAACGATGGCAAAGTTACAGAGGAAAATAAATACAGTGGAACCGAAGTTACGGGCGAGGGAGTAGGAGGCTTTGGTTTTGAACTCGACTTCGGCGGCAAAGGAATCAGGAAAATTTATAGCTACATTTTACCAGATTATCCCGAAGGCGTTTCAAAAGAAATCGACGTGAAACTGAAATTTACAATTTTGCCCGACGGTACTGTTGGTAAAATTATTCCACTTATAAAAGCCGATGCTAAACTTGAAATGGCGGCAATCAACTCCCTCCGTCAGTGGCGTTTTGAACCCCTACCCCAGAATGCAAAACAAACAGAACAAACGGCAATAATTACATTTCCCTATCGGTTGCAGTAGACTTATGGCCGTAGTAAAATCGATAAAAAAAGTATTCACCTATTGTCAATAAAATTAACGAGAGTGTGTCGGCATTTAATTCCAGACTTATCCCTTCACTATTAAAAAATATTTTGACAATGCTACTAGATATCGACCAGCCAACAGTAAATAATATGATTATCAAAGCAACATTCAGAAAAGCCGAGCCGAGAGACTCCTCCTGATATTTCATTACGAAAATATAGGTTACAAAAATTAAATGGAGTGTCATTAATAATGCAGCTATCATTCCTCTATATTCCCTATTCTGTTGTTGATAATTTGTGCTCCGGTAAGTCCACCTATAGCTCCGAACAATGTATTTATCACAAAATTATTTATAAGAACCGAAATAGTATAAACAAATGAGAAGCCGGTTGTAACTATATCATTGCGTAAATTTTGAAACATCCGAGTAATCTCTTTTCGTATGTCTTCACTCACAGGAAAAGAATTGATCATTTTTTGAAATTCAGGAAACGAGGCTACAATATCGTTACTACGTGTAATAAATGTAATCATTAAGTCGAATGCTGAACCAAAAATGGCAGCAAAAACTCCAGTCATAATTCCGATTATAAATCCTCTTGAAGCTGGTATCCTACCTCTATCTCTGGTGGATTTTCTGTCAAGAACGAGTGCTAAGTATGACGCAACAGGAATTATAACACAGCATGTCAATCCTTTGGCAAGAGGAACTATCGAAAGCACCCCGGCGCCAAATCCGCTGACTATTGCGGGTAGATGTTTTCTCATGTATCACTGTTTTTCTTGTTTAATGAGCTGTAAAAATATAAAAATATTACCGAACCAAAAAGAAAGCCGGTAATGACCGCCACAGTTCTGGAGTATGCTTTTACGCCAAGTAATACCAGTAACCAGTCAATTATAATTGGGAGAGAAAAAATATATAACGGTTTATTTGATTTTAGTAAGATCTTTCCGTATAAAAGAGTCGCAAGCGAGGAAATTAAAGCTCCTGCATAAATACCACTGCATCGAGCGCAGACCAATATAGAATGACCTTCAAAGATTATAGTTCTATCAGGATTTTGGTGACAAACAACCGAAAATGTTTTTTTTACGAAAGGTAATAGGTATATAAACTCAGGTAAATTATAAATCCAAAATTCCGATAATAATAAGAGAAACCAGATAAAAAGGCTGAGAGTTAATATTAAACGATAGATTAATTTCACGCTATTTTACTAACTTATAGACATAAATTGTTTTCGGTGTGAGAATATATAATTTTTGGTCAAATAATATCGAGTCGGTAATGGGCTCACTTATATTAGGGGAAAAATTTTTGAATTCTAGATTTAGTAAATCCCGGTTGTTAAAAGCATAATAAATGTTCTTTGAGGTGTTAATTGTTAATCCGGTTGGGGTAGCATTAATATTTATCGGGTCGAAGTCGAAGTCCTTTCGGGCGATGTTATTTCCCCACAGGTCGAATATAAAAAGGCTTTGTGTATCGAGTACAAAGATTTTATTGTCGATAATCGAGAAGGCTTCCGGATTTTCGAGTACTGAATTTCCTGCTAAAATTCCACCAACTTCCAGAAGGTACTGGCCGTCGGATGTAAATTTAAGGAGACGACTATTGTCGGAATCGATGAGAAATACATCACCTTGATTCGATACACTTACTGAGATTGGATGCCTGAAAGGCTCGGATGAATATGTTGATAAAGTTGTGATGTAATTCAAATCCTTATCGAAAATTTGAATCCTGTCGTTGTATTTATCGGCAACATACACGTTCAATAGAGTCGAATGTACATCTGCGGGGAAATCGAATGTATAATTGTCCCAGCCGTATCCACCGACAACTTTTATTATTGTACCGACAGAATCGATTTTAAGCAATTCATTTGTTGAAATGTCTACAACGTAAATTGAACCGGCATGGTCAATTGAAAATGAACGTGCAGATGTAAAATTTCCAATTGTATGACTGAAAACTGGGGTCTGGGCTTTTATAAAGGTAATATTGAAAAGTAAAAATGACATGTAAAAATGTACTAAACAATTTTTTAAGCCCGAATTTAACATTTTTTAAAGGCACGGATTATGTGAGTTTTTACTTAATAAAAATAAATGAATTTAGTAAATTAAACCAGTAATAATTATTTATCTTACCGAGGAAAAAATGCAAAAATCATTTTTTATTTTAATTGTAATTTTATTGGTGTTTTCCTCATGTAAATTAAAAGAAGAATCTGACATTACAGGTCCCGGTGGAGGCAGTGTTTCAGAAAATTTGAAAATCATTGCCCCAAACGGAGGGGAAGTCATTGTAGAGGGTACATCGTACGAAATCAAATGGAGCGGAACTACTTCTTCATTGATTAGCCTCTATTATTCAATAGATAACGGCAACAAATGGACTATGATTGCCGACAGTATTCAGAATACGGGCATCTACATCTGGTTTCCTGTACCAGGTCTGGTATCAAGTCAATGTAAAGTTCGCATTACAAATATAGAAGAAACGGCTTTTGATGAAAGCGATACTACTTTTAGTATAATTAGAAGCAGCAACGAAAGTCTTAAACTTATTAGTCCTGTGGGTGGCGAAGAATGGGAGGCAGGCACTTCGAAGGAAATTAAATGGTACAGCACAGGAATCGATTCGGTTATTATCGAATATACTACCGATAACGGAAATCACTGGAATTATATTTCTACAGATAGAAAAAATACTGGAATTTATTTCTGGGAACCTGTGCCGAATACACCATCTACATTAGCGAGAATACGTATTAAAGATGCTGAAGATGGAATTCCTTACGTCGAAAGCGATAATGTATTTTCAATTTTACCCGAACCTCAAATTAAAGTACTGGAGCCAAATGGTGGTGAAATATGGCTTGCCGGTTCAACTCAAAAAATCGAATGGCTCTCTGAAAATATTAAGAATGTAAAGATTGCTTATACAGTAAATAATGGTTATGAATGGATTACTATTGAGGATTCACTTCCCAGTACGGGATTTTATGAATGGAAGAATATACCGGACCTGAATTCAAAATTATGCAAAATTAGAATTTATGATGCTCTCGATGGAGAACCGTGGGATGTATCCGATAGTACCTTCCAGATAACAAATCAAATCAGTCAGGCAATTGAAATTACAAGTCCCAACGGTGGTGAAAGCTGGCAGGCTGGAACAGCTCAGAATATCACGTGGTCTTCTGTTGGCATTAAAAAAGTAAGCCTTGAATTCTCGGCAAATAATGGACTTACGTGGGATGTAATTGCGGAGAATGTTCCAAATTCAGGAGCATACGAATGGAATGTACCTGATAGACTTTCCACACAATGCCTTGTTAGGATTAAAGACGCTGAAGACGGCAACCCTGTTGACCAGAGTAATAAAGTATTTAAAATTGTTCCTAAACCCAAGATCGAAGTAGTTTATCCAAATGGTGGCGAAGCATGGACTGCCGGGGTGCTCGATACAATTCGCTGGAATTCAATTGGAGTTGAAAATGTAACGATTATGTATAGCTCTAATAATGGGATTAGCTGGGATAAACTTGTTGAAAAAACACCTTCAAGCGGTAAATATCCGGCAAGTTTTACGGTCCCATCGAATCAATATAAAATTAGAATATTCGATTACGACCGAGGTTCGCCTATTGACGAAAGCGACGGTACTTTTATTGTGCTGACCGAACCAAGTGTAACTGTTTTAACTCCAAACGGAGGAGAACAGTGGTATACCGGTTCAAGTGATAATATATTATGGAAATCGACTAATATCGAAAATGTTAAAATCGAATATTCGATTAACAATGGTGCCTCATGGAAGACGATAGTCGAAAGCACTCCAAGTACGGGATTCTATGCATGGAAAAATATTCCTGATGTAAACTCATTATTGTGTAAAGTCAGAATAAGCGATGCTAACGATGGAATTCCATCAGATGTCTCGGATGAAGTATTTTCAATTACGAATAGAGGAAATCAGTTAATTAAGGTTACAAGTCCAAATGGCGGCGAATCGTTGACTGCAGGTGGCAGTTACAATATCCACTGGAATGCTGCTGGAATTGAAAACGTAAAAATTGAATATACGTTTAATAACGGAATAAGCTGGAATACAATTGTGGAAAGTACGCCAAGTACAGGATTTTTTAACTGGAGTAAAATACCTAACACAGCATCCACAAATTGCAAAATACGTATAAGCGATGCGTCTGACGGCAGTCCAAGCGATGAAAGCGACGCTTTCTTTAATATTGAGCCGGAACCAAATATAACAGTTCTTGAACCTAACGGTGGCGAGAGCCTTTTCTACGGAACTCCAGTAGAAATAAGATGGTCATCCGAAAATGTAAAATATGTTAAAATTCAGTATACGCTAAATGGAGGCGCAGATTGGGTAACGATAGCCAATTCAGTCGAAAGTATCGGCTCTTATGTATGGAACAGTATTCCGAATACAAATTCGTTACAGTGCAGAATTAAAATAAGCGATGCGTCGGATGGAGTACCATTTGATATCTCTGACAATAATTTCCAGATTTCAAATCAAGTTGAGCAAACGATGCGTGTGATTTTGCCAAATGGCGGGGAAAAATGGCAGGCCGGAACGTCACAAAATATTCAGTGGGACTCGAAAGCTGTAAATAATGTAGACATTGAATATACAATAAATAATGGACTAACCTGGCATACCATTGTAAGTAATTATCCCAGTTCGGGCTCATATGAATGGAATCCAGTAGTCAATGTAAATTCTACTCAGTGTAAAATAAGAATAAAAGATAGTCAGGATGGAATTCCTGCCGATGAAAGCAATGGGACATTTTCTATTCAACCAAGCCAGAGTATCGAAGTGATTTATCCAACTTCTGGAGTAGAAATATTATCAGGACAAAAATTTAAGATACAATGGAAGTCGCAGGGAATTGAATATGTGAAGATAGAATTTAATCCTTATAACACTACGAGTGAGCTCGACTGGAAAGTTCTTGTTGACAGTGTCTCAGGATATGATGAAGGTGGTGGTATCCGTTCATATGAGGCAAGTTTTTCGATTGTATCAGATAATTATGTTATCAGAATCAGCGATGCAGTGGATGGATCGCCGCTTGATTACTGCGATGGTGTATTCAAAGTAAAAGAACCACCGACAATAAAGGTACTTGTGCCCAATGGTGGAGAACAGTGGCTTGTTAGTAAGTATCATGTAAGTACTACCGATGTTCAGCATTATCATCCTTATGAAATTAGGTGGAATGCGAATAATATTAACAAAGTCAGAATTGAATGGTCAACGAATGGTGGAGGTACCTGGCATACGGTTCCAGGAGCCGAGAGCACAGAAAACGATGGAAGTTTTATCTGGGCACCGGGCAGACTCGATTCTACTCGACCCGACAGTTCGGATAATTGCAAAATAAAGATTTCATCTGCCGATGCAGGCGTTACGGCAAGTGATATTACAGATGGTTATTTCTCGATTAGAGAAAATAAAATGATAAGAGTTGAATTCCCGAGCGATAAAACAGAATACTTTACAACGGACAATCCCGACCGTTACCCAATGGATATAAGATGGACGTCTTACGCTGTATCTTCTGTTGATATCTACTACAGTCTTGATAACGGTTACTCGTGGACGAATCTTATAAGAGATTATAAATCAACTGGAGCTTACGAATGGTTTTATCCATATGACCCTGTTAATGGACCGTTCTCAACTTTAGGTCGGATAAAGATAGTAGATCACGAGGATGAGACTATTTGGGATGTAGGTGATGTCCCATTCTGGCTGAATAAGCGACAGGGACAGGGAAATTAAAATAAAAATCCCCCGTTATTCGGGGGATTTTATTTGTATAGAAGACTCCGAATTAATAAATTTGACATGCTAATTTTGCCCCGTGGTGTAATGGGAACACGCTTGACTCTGGATCAAGAATTCAAGGTTCGAATCCTTGCGGGGCAGCAAATTCCAACCAATAATTAACCACTCCTTAATGATGCCTTAAGGTACTTTCGATTGTTCATCAATTGGAAATATAAGTTTTGTAGGCCAGGATACTCAGGATTAATTCGAAGAAGCATCTCTGCATATTTAATTGCCTTCTTATATTCCTTATTTAATGCATAGGCACCAGAGAGGTTATAAATTACCTGTTGATCGTTTGCATCGTACGAAAACGATTCTTCAAGGTATTTAATTGACTCTTTTATATCTCCATTGCTTAATTTTATTTGCCCAATCCATTTAGTGCAAAATGCATTTGGTTTCAGATTATAATGAAGAGTCAATATTTTTAAAGCATCATCAAACCGATTTGTTTTAAGAAAATCGATTGTTAGTGCCTCAAGTAATTTATAATTGTCGTTTATGTATGGATATTGATAAATTAAAGAACCAATATGATTGATAAATTTTTTTATATCACCAGTACTTAAAAAATGTCTGGCAGTTATATCTTGAGCCTCAGCCCATGTAAGTTTGTTAGCAACTACTCGATATGCCATAGAATCAATAAATGTAAGTGGTCTTAATATTTCTTTATAGTTCAATTTCTTTTTTGTCTTTTTATATGGCCAATCGTTTTTGAGTATTTTGATTCTGTAATTCGCAATTACTGAATCGAGCTCTGAAAAAAAGAAATTAGAGCGTGTAATACTATCCTGCTTTTCAAAGGGATATTTAGGAGGAATTTTTGGGAGTAGTTTTAAGTTAGCTATTCGTTCATAAAATAAATTACCGATTAATTGTTGTCCTTCAAGAGTAGGATGGAGATGGTCTGTCATTAAATTATTGCCAATTATTTTACCGGGCGACAGGGAAGCAAGTAATGAATCCGAATCGACACAAGGAACGTTATTTTTTTTCGCAAGTTTTTTAATGATTCGGTTTATTTCCTCGGGTGCCCTGAAGCGGAGTGCATCCAGATCCTTTGCAAATCTGAATAAAGAATCGGCTTCATCGAATTTTGATTCTTTGAATAAATTAAAAGCAATATTATAAATACTGTCTGCTCTCGGTAATCCTTGCTCGTCAGTTGATATGAAAGGTGGTTGATCCTTCAGATTCGAAACTACGGTAGATAAAATAAGAGGAGTTTTATTAGCTTTTACAACTTTTATTATTCTTTCAAGATTTTTATGAAACTGCAATAAACCCGCTTTGTATTTGTCCGAATTATATGGGATTACTTTTTCTCTGGCAATTTGTGACATTAGTGTACCACTACTTTTAGGTTTGCTATCGATAAATAATTCTGAAACGTATTGAATAATATTCCGAATTAACTGAGTGATCTTTAATTTGTTTAAAAAAATTATTATATCGGCGCCTGTTGTCGAACTGCCAATACTTTCTACTGAGCCAACGCCAAGTGCTCCGTAATATTCATTATGACCGGCATAGATTAAAATTAAGTCGGGCTTCTGTTCCAGGACTCCCTCGATAAAATCTTTGATTGTATACGAATTAACTGCAGTTAAGCTGAGATTTATTACTTCAATGTCGCTGTTGGGATAATTCAGTTCGAGTCTGCGTTTCAAATACCTTGAAAAAGAGCCCATCGGCATGTAAGGATAACCTGCCGCACTGCTGCCTCCAAGTACGAATATTCTTAAAGAATTATCGGATTTTTCTTTTTTGAAGACGTCTCCTATTGAAGTAGGTATAATCTTGATATTGGTGAAATACCTTCTGCCTACGTTGGGATTTAGTGTGTAGTAGTCTTTTTCTACTTCACTCCACATATCGGTTGAGTAGCCGTAGTCAGTTATTCTAAGTGTATATTCAAGTAGCAGAATAAAGATAATAGGTATCGAAAGCATGATTATCCAGAAATAGAAAGGAGCTTTTTTGATTGTGGGTTCTTTCTTCTTTTTCATACAGGTGCTATAAAAAAATTATGAATGAAAGGAAAATAAAAAAATTAATCGGATAACGGAACCACTCTAATTCTTTTTCTAATTTCTTCGGGCAAAGCTGAGAATGCAATCTTTGCTTTTGGTAGCGAAAGTTTTGGGACACCGATAAAAAGTGTAATTTGTGCAGCCGACCTTTTGCCTCTTAAAAGAGTTGAAATTCTAGATTCCAGCGATTTACTGTCGAGTTCTTCATCTGTCAAAGTAATTCCGATGGCAATTTTCTTTTTATAGCGGGCAACTGCATCGATTTCAAGATGATCGATAGGAGAGGGTGGTGGTAGGTATTTGCCGTATTTGCGGCTTATCATCATATACCCTTGACTTCTTATCTGGTCTACGAGGAGTTCGACCAGTTCCCTATGCATATTTCGCTTTATCATATTAATTGCACAGAGGAATTATTGGAATTATGGGTGAAAATTTTTGCATGCCCAATATTTTTATATTCGAAATCTTTTCGTATTCAAAACTTCTTATTTCATTTGTGCCATTAATCCTTCCGTAGAGCACTTTTTTACCACGACGGTTTCGAGTAATATAATACGGTTCAACGGTGAAAGGAGTAAGTCCATACAAAAATGAAATTTTGTTTCTGTTGTAAATTGCAGTAGAAAACAATAAAGTTTTCATATCAAATTCTCCTCTTTTAATGGTAGCTGCGAAATACGCCCACTACCTTTCCAATTATTGTAAATTCTTCTGGGTTATCGACTACAATAGGTTCATAATTGTCGTTTTCTGGTATCAGGTAGATTTTATTGTTTTCAACGTGAAAGCGTTTCATCGTTGCTTCGTCGTGTAGCAAGGCGACAATAATATCGCCGTTTTGAGCTTCTCGCTGTGGTTGAATTATAACCAGATCGCCCTCCAGAATTCCGGCATTAATCATACTGTCGCCCCGGACTTTCAATCCGAAACATTCAGTTCGGTTGCCTACGAGATTCTTATCCAGGGATAAATTGCCCTCGATATTTTCCTCGGCAAGAATCGGGGCTCCGGCAGCTACACGACCCACAATTGGTATATCAATTATCGAATTTAATTTTTCTCGTGTGTTATCTACTATAATTGATAGCGTTCGGCTGGCACCGCTTTCATTGCTCAAATATCCCTTTTTAATTAAAGCATCGATATGACGTTTGACCCCAAATGTACTGGCGATGTTGAAATGTTTCCCGATTTCTCTGTATGTGGGCGGATATCCGTTAAAATCAACATAATCCTGGATGAAATCGAGAATCTCTTTTTGCCTCTCTGTTATATTTTCTTTTTTCATTATAGTGCTCGTTTGTACACTTCAAATATAGTGAACAAATGTGCAGGTGTCAAGAAGAAAATTTATTTTCTTTTAAAAAAGAGTCCGGCTAATTATAAAGTTTAGTGTAAAATGAGAAATAGAAATGATAGAAAAAATAAATGTAAGTGCATATAATTAAACAAGATACAGAAATAAACGCTAAAAATTACAAAATGAGAAAAACTACACTTTTTACAACAAAAAAGGCTTTTTTTGCACATAAAATGAGAAATGATCAGCTATTATACGGCTTATAAAAACAATTTAAAAATAGCGTTTAATGGCTTATAATCGCGTTTAATAGGCTCTCTGAAGTGGTTCTAAGGCTTTTATAGGGCAGTTTTATCACAGTTTTTCATCGAATCAAATCACACAAAATTGAATTTTTTATTGTATCTATGTAACCAATTGGATTTCAATAAGTTATGAAAATTCTCATATCCATCAGAAATTTGTAATTATTTGCGATTATTAGCGGTGTGATTATGTCAATATGGCAGTTTATTAATGTAGGGATATGCTTAGGAAAGGCTTTTAATCAGAGTTATAACGACTCATTATGTTATTATTAATCTGTTCCCAGGAGAAAAATTTATCGTAATTATTCTCCTTCCGGGCTCTTTTCTTCGCTCGTTTACGATCCCAAATCGGGATGTTATTGTTATGCAGCAATAATTACTATCGCCTACATAAGCCATTATATATTTGCCTAGGATGTTTGAATATATAACACTTCTTAGCCATGCATTCCCGACATCATAACCTCCGCCATAGATATTTGTATCAATATCAAGGACGGGCTTATTACCATTATGTAGTTTTTGCCATGGCGTTTCAAAAAAATGGTCGTTAATATGTTTTACGGCTAAGAATACTCTATCTGCTCTACAGATATAGTCGCATCCTTTCGCTTCGGTAAATCTGCCGATGCAGCTGAACCCGAAGTAATTGAATACGTCTTTTATATCTATGCCGGCGTCGAGGAAATCCTGAACTGTTTGCTCGCATTTGCATATTGGACATATTACTTTCCAATCTTCTATTTTTTCGCCGTGCCTCGCGCGCAGTAAATCGATATATTCTTTAATTTTCATCTGTTTCATTGATACTCTCCTTGATTCTATAATATTGATTTATTATCTCTTTATAGAAATGGATAGTAACTTCGTCATATTCGTTCAAGTGAATTTGATTTTCAAACACATACTCGATTATAAAATTCAAGAGCCCCTCGTAATTATCTATCTTATGCAGTTTATTTAATCGCTTTTCGTCATTCTCATGTATGCCTTTTATATCATTCATAATAACTCCTTTATTTAATTGAGGGGCGGGGACGGCGGATGTCCCATTGCGGCTAAGGCGGACCGCTTTGCCCCTCGCGGTTAACTTTATAATATCCCTATGAACAGAAGGAAACAATATAAAACGTAGAAGAATAAGGCTATTATTAACTGTATGTCGTATTTGTCAAATCTCATCTTAGCGGCTCTATTTAAATTCGTTTTCTTCGGCTTCGCGCTCCAGCGGTTTTTCGTCGTGAGTTTTCCAAAAACAAATGTATGCCCAGATAATCGTAGCCCAGAAACCGACAAAGCCCAGCCGCTTGCGCTGAAGATAATGAGTATATTCATGCTTAATTACGCGCTCGGTATATTCCGAGGCTATTATGTTTGTGTTTTTGTAGAATACAAATTTTACGAAAGCGCCCTTCAACCCTGTAAAAACTCCCTGTGCGCCGAAAGGCAGATTGGACGACAGATATATTGTCAATCCGCCTTTGTTTACGATAAATTTGTCTTTGGCGAATAAATTCCATAATGTTTTCCAAAAAAGATACAGCATCGCGGCTCCTATTCTTTGTCTTCGAACAGATCGTAATTGTCGTAATTTTTTTCTTCGCGCCAGTTGTAGATGGTTTTTTCGGATACGCCGAGAATTCGAGCAATTATATTATACGGGATGGAATGTTTTTTTTGCGCATAGATTTTTTTCAACATCATTATCGGCGCGGAAGATATGTGTATGCTAGTCTTTTCAAAATGCTCATGGATTTTCATGTAGTTATCGAATCCGATCAGATCAATCAGATCGCGCTGATCGGGAGTAAAGTAGTCTTTGTAATTTTCGATTTCTTTGATCCAGTCGTATTTATTCATCGCCGGCTCCGCTAATGAATCTATATATCTCATTGCATATCGATTCGTATAGCTTCGAGATTATTGTCTTGAGCGCGTTTGCAAACATCAACATAACAAGCATTACCGCAAGCGTTATTATCATATAGAATATCGATAATACGAATGATATTAATATCGTTCTTGTCATAGTTCCCGTATGGCTTTAATTACTTTTTGAACGTCTTTCTTAAGCAGAAAACCGATGTGATCCACTCCGGCTATTCGTTTAATAAAGTGATTAAGCGCGGCGTCGGTTTTGTTACGCACCTTCGGCGACGTATGCCAGAGCGCGTCTATAAGCCGCATTTGGCGCGGCTCGGCAAAGCGATAGTCGCGGCGCGAATATTCTTCGTATTTAAGAACTCTGCCGCGTTTCGTTTCCTTGAACCCGAGTTTGCGGAATATCCTTAGAAGATATTCCGCCTGGTTGCGGTCCAAATCCTTCGAACTCGTGCAGGGCGAACCGTCCGGCTTGATGAAGCCGGAAAGAATGTCTTCGTACTGCTGACGCGAAAGATTCAATTGTTTTGCCGCAATATGAATTTTGATTATTTGCGTCCTGGTAACCGGTTCGATATTTCTGCCTGCCGCCGTCATGACTCTTTCAGATTTTCCCAATTAATTTCGTACCCGAATTTTTCCTGCTGGTCTATCTTCAAGCCTATGGCAGCGAGTCGTTCGTCGTCGATTTCCTTAGCGGCATACGAAGCCAGTATTGCGTCTTTGTCGAGCTCTTTCTTGATGCGCACGTATTTGTTCTTAAAGAGTTTTGAAGCGAGCTCTACAGCCGTTGCTACAGTGTATTTGCGGTTAAGAAAACTCACTTTAGGCGGCGTGGTGCGGAAGAATATTTTACCGAAGAGGAGATTCTTGGTTCGCGCGCTTCCGAACTCGTTTTTGTTTTTGATGCAGAATTTTTCGAGTTCTTTTTCGAGCGCAAGTTTGCGCGCGCGCGCTTCGGAGGTTTCTTCTTCGTATGCGCTTTTCAGCTCGTTAATTTTTTCGTTCATCTTAATTTCGCGGTCGGCAATGAACGAATCGCACTCGGCTATTTCTCGCAGAGCGTTGTTTACGTCGTCAAAGTTTCTCAGTTGCATCGCATTCCTCTTTGTTTTTATGATGTAATTCTTCTATTTCCCTTTTAAGCATATAATTTTCTCTGACCAGGTCTTCGGCTTTCCCGGATGCGAGCATTCCGCCTATTATGAGACCGAATAGAGAGCCCAACGCAAAAGCTGCCGCTATTATCATTCCGCCTCCTCTATTATCAGATAAAGTTTTTGAAAGTTAATCGACCAGACGGTGTTCCGCACTCCGCTTGGTCCAAGTTTTGTTTTGCCATAAGAAACTATAACTCCGAGCTCTTTAAGAGCGTTTCGTCTGGCGCTTACGTATCCGGGCGGCCATCCGAGGATCTCTACAATTTCGTTATCAGTAGCTTCGCCGCCGAGTTCCAGAACGGCGCGGAGGTATTCTATTTCTTTTTGAGCAAACTGCGATTTGAATGCGTCGTAAGCGCGGCGGCTTATTCCCTTGCCGTCCCATATCCATGCCGGCAGCTTCTTCTTTTCCGGAACGTCCTTCTGATTGAACAGAGGAAGATCTACTGTTACGCCGAATCTCTGTATGCGTTCCAGCTTTCTCATGTTTTGCTTAAAAGACATCTCAATTCACCGATATTGTTCTCATACGTCTGTCGTTATAAACGCAGCCTTCGAGCAATTTGCCGTGCAGCTTTTTGAGCGTGCAGTATGCGGCTATTATTTCCTTGCGTTCGCTCTCGCACGGGACGTCATACATTTTTTTGTATACAGCCTGAGCAAGTCTGTCTATCAGATCGACCGGCGAGACCGCGTCTAGAATGTCAGAAACGTTTATTTCAACTTTCAATTGATTGTTCTTTTTCATGACCGTTCCTCTTATTAATTAATTCAATGAAATCCGGATCGTTAGTAATGCCGTCTTTCATCTGCCGCCAGTTCCACCAGCAATATTCGTATATTACCGCGGCGCAAAGGGTCCTTATAAAATCGCTGCCGTGAGCTTCCTGCAGCTCTTTCAAATCGCGTTCTATTGTTTCCGGGCTGACGCGCATCATAATGCATCACCGTTCAGTTCGTTTTCTTCAAGGTCTATAAGGTCTTTTATCTTTATCGAGCAGCGGATAAGATCGTATTCGGCTTCGGTTAGTCTCTGCAGCTGCAAGCTTTTGTATAACTGCATGTAATTATCGTTCTTCACTTTTTTCAGCTGCGAAAGTAGTTCTTCTATGTCATTGTGCAGCCGCTTTAACGCTGCCGCATATAATTCTGACATTTTTTTCTCCTTTTTCCGTTTTTGTAAGTAGCGTAGACGGTAATAAGTTTTTTATGTTTAATAATAATGTCACACCCGAAAAGATTGCTGCGCAAAAGAACTCCGCGTTCGTTGTCGCTTATATAATATGCCGTTTTCAATATTGTTTTAAGAGAGCGTTTAGCCGCTCTTAATCGCTGATTATAATCCGTTATACTTAACAGATTCGGATTAATCCTTTCGCAGAATCTCTGGCAGCTGTGCTCTGTGAATTCAATGTTCATTTTATTCTCGCTTATGTTAATAACGAACTTGCCGCGCTGTCTATAAGATCGTCGCTCAAAGGCTCGCCGGTTTCGTAAGAGGTCTTCTTAACGAGCGAAATAAGATGTTGTAAATAGCGTCCGTTATGTTTTGAGAGCGACAGGAAAGTTGCGGCGAATTTTTTTGCTTCCGGATAATTAACGTCAATTATTGCGCGCACGTCGTCGAGTTCAAGAGTTTTTATTTCTTTCTGATAACCGACGCGGCTGAAGAGCTGCTGCAATTCCTTGCGCGTGCCGCGCAGACGGTCCAGCAGTCTGCCTGTTCCGGACAGCAGCATACCGATTTCTGTAAAGTCTTGAATGCGGCGTATTACTTCAAGGCATTGAACCGTAAGGTTTTCGCCTTCGTCAATTATAAGAAGACGTTTCGTGCCGCCCAGCACGTTTACTATCGAACGGAAAAGTTCGTTCGAAGAAACAGGAACCGGTCTGTCCCCTTTGTAATTGAAAACGGGAATACGGATTTCGTTGCAGATGTCTTCGATTAAACTGCGTCTTGTTACCAACGGCGTAACTTCGATAAGAACCGATGTCGGGTTGCGTCGTTTGAATTCCTTGACTGCGTGAGTTTTGCCGCATCCCGGCACGCCGGTTATTACGGAAATAGTTCCCTGGGTTAATGCATAATGAGCCGCTTTGAAAATGTGGGAAGCGGCTGTGGTCATTGCAAATTTTAACGTGCCGCGATTGAGGTAATCCTGCTGCGACGCAGAAACGTTATCGAGATAATTTGCAACTTTAAGCGCAATTTCGCTGAGCGATCCGCTTGCTGGATATTTCCCGTTTTTGAATTGATTAATAGTTGTCGCGCTGTAGCCGGTGTTGTTTCCGACTGCGCGGTCCGACGAGATTGAAGCGGGATTGTTCTTCTGGAATTCAATCAGACGGTCGATGATTGCCCGGATTTGCTCGTTTGAGAGATTTGACATATTTTAAAGTCCTCCTTCTCTGAAGTGAGGTTAATCCCCGCGGCTGGCTATGCTTGCCGGCTCAGCAGCCGCGGGCTTAATTAAAAAATTCAATTCAGCAGTTTGAAGTCCGCCTCTATGGTCATCACGCGCGTATAAGACGGCCATTTGCGCAAGTCTTTCATTGCCGAATCCGAATGCATAAGAAGAAGAAGAGGAACGCCGTAGCGGCGGAAGTCGTCGAACACGCGCGCATAGCTTTCTTTAATCATATCCGCGTTGTTGACCGTAATAATTTTCCCCTGAAGGAGTTCAGGCAGCATGTTGAACGAAAGCCCTTTCACTTTAAGTTTGGAACCGAGACGGTATTTGAGCATTGCAGACGTGTAAGCGTCGCGGGCGTTGATTACAATGTGTTTCTTTTCGTCGAGCAGACGGTTAACCAGCAACGCCGCGTCCACGTTCGGAATGTTGTAGATGATGCCGAGCGCTTTTTGTTTTTTAACGCGCTCCAAAAACTTTTCCATTCCGGATTTTTTCTTCATCCTCAGCCCTCCGCTGCTTTAGGTATTAAATCTATGTTTTTAATCTTTGCGTCTTCCGGAAGCGACCAGCTGTCGATCAAATCTCTTTTTTTCTTTTTTATTTTTGCGGGTTTGTTATCCGCGGCGCTTTGCCGTTCCGAGCCGGCTTCAATCTGAAGCACGTTCGTTTCGAATTGTTCTTTAACCGCCGGGTAAACCTCTTGTTTCAGAAATTCGCGAGCGTCCGATACAATCGGTTTTTTCATCCGCGCTTTCATTTCAATTCGTTCGCGGAACCGACGTACGTCTTCTTCGTCGCCGAGTATTACCGCCGCCGGATGAACCTTTTCGACGCGTTCGGCTTTGCATATAAAATTATCGTTTTTATCGTAAACGTAAATCGAATCGGTGTTCTGAATGTCGTAGCGCACGAGCACTTCGTCCCATTTTTTGCCGAATAAAGCTTCGTTCCAGTAGTGACCGTTGAACATCCTTATGCCGTTCCGGTATACGGTTGTTATTCTGGTTTTCATCATCAAAAAGTCGAGTTCTTCTTTGTCCACACCGGGTCCTTTGCCCGCTTCGAACACTTCCGCCGGCGTCAATCCTTTAAGATGTCCGTTCTGTTGAACTCTGTGGGCGTATTGATCGAACCACCACGCTATCGCTTTATGCGCCGCAAAGATGTCGATGGTCGTGCCGCTCATTAATTTTTCGTATAGCTTAACGTGCAGTTTTTCGCCGCGGTGCATCCTCGGCGGCTGAGAGCTTATCGACGCTCCTACGTATGTCGGCGCCAGGCGTTCCAGTTCCCCGAACGTACGGAAAAATCTCTCGATTGTTTTCGATTGCCCGTGGTACGGAATCGCGGTAATTGTTTTTATACCGAGACGTTCGAATGTGCTTACAATGTTCAGCATCTCGACAGGCTTTGTAAAATAATCCGCATTGAAAGCGCGACCGTTGTCCATATAAACTACTTTGGGATATTTGCCCAGCCGTATAATCGAACGTCGCAGAGCGGATTTGATTGCCTGAGTGTTTTCGCTCGGGTCTATTTCCCATCCGAGGGGCATCGAGCTTTTCATGTCGAAGTAGAGTATAAGCATCATGCGTTTGGGCTTGCCGGTGTAGGGATTTATAATCTCAAAATTCAGCTTATGACCGTCGGCTACTATAATATCGCCGACTTCTATCCTGTCGTAATCGCGTTCCAGGTAGGGCAAAACTTTGTCGTCAAGAGCCTGTTCGCCTTCGCGGTAGAATACCCAGTCGGCGTAATGTTCAACTTTCCATTTGTCCAAATATCTCCTGTACGTCTGGGAGCTCAGAATAGGAGTAATATCTTTTGCTTTGAATTCTTCTATTGCCATTCGTATCGCTTCGGAAATTATAGGTTTGTTTGGGTTCAGGACGTACTTGATAAGGATTGCCGATTGTTCCGGAGTAACCTGCATCCCTCGTTTGCGTTTGCTTCTCATGAATATGCGCATGTCGTTTCCGGAGCGTTTATAATCCACTTTCCAGCGTTCGATGGTTTTCCAGCTGCCTATTGCTCCGGTGTATTTCATCAGTTCCGGATACGCCCCGCCGTTGTAGATATTAACAAACTTTTCCCTCGATTCCTTGCCTTTGCCGTTTTTATTTAGGTATTCAAGATACAATTTAATTACTCCCACATACGCGCTGCATTGTAGTTCTTCTTCGTCTGTAAGGGAGTGAGATTTAATATCATCCTCGAAATGTGAACTGCGCACCGAATTATTATTAGCGCGCAATAAAGAATTCACTGATTCCGGAAATTTTTTAATAATTTTCATCGTTTATTTGCGTTAAGATTATTCGTAATAATCTTGCTTATTTCGTCTGCTAAATTTTGTATCATTTCTTGGGATGCCTCTGAAATAAGATTGCAAGCATATACGGCCGCCAAGAAAGAATTTAATTTCTTCTCTAAATTCTTTTCTATCTTTTTTATGCTTTCAACCGTAACCGCAATTTCTTCTTGTTCGTCAATATATTTATGTTTCTTCGTTACCAAAACTTTTAATTTTTCATACGGCAGTTTATTTATTTCGGCTATGGTAAATTCCCGTCCTCTTATGCTTATTTTTCCTTCTTTAAACAAACGTAACGTTTGAGGCTTTGGGAGTCGGGAAAGAAGAATGAGCTTTTTTATCGGTACCCGATGAGATTCCGCTATGGCGGAATCGTTTAAATTTGTAGCTTCTGGCAAGAATTTATCGATTATTTTCTGATAATCATAAAATGTCGTCTTTTTTACATTAAGTTCGTTTATAAGGCATTCCTGAAAAGAATTGTATCCTAAATCTCTATATAATTCTTCATCCCTTAAGATCTGCATTTGATAAAAAGCATCGTATATATTATGACGGATTGCGTTTATAATTGACAGAGCGCGTTCTTTTCTATCGGGCATTTCCCGTCTTATTAAAGTTATATTACTATTCATATTCATTTTGTAAAAATCCCCGATCTGTTAGTTATTTTTTCTTTTTAGATCGTCGTTCTAATTCTGATTCCAGATCGATCAATGTTGATTTCGCGAGATTAAGTCTTTCTATATTTGTGCCAATAAGCGAACATAACACCAAAAGCTCTTTTTCAATTGAATCAATTTCCGCTTTTGTACTATTTATTTCTAGAAAAAGCTGTGTGTCGGAATAATTTGGAAGCAATGTATTCATGGCATCATCCTCCTTTTTTCATTTGTAAATAAATATTTACATTTTTCATTTGTGTCCCTTGTGAAATATCACAAATTCATTTCGAGCTGACCGCTCATTTTTTTGTCGCAATATTTTTTGCAGGACGCAGTTGACTTCATACAGTTA
Organism: Melioribacter sulfuriphilus; assembly: GCF_052656625.1. Taxonomy (NCBI): domain Bacteria; kingdom Pseudomonadati; phylum Ignavibacteriota; class Ignavibacteria; order Ignavibacteriales; family Melioribacteraceae; genus Melioribacter; species Melioribacter sulfuriphilus. Next base: position 162,589 of record NZ_JBQXXK010000001.1, read on the forward strand.
ATCAATGCGTCTTCGACAATGTCGAAATTTTTTTTATTTGGTTCGGACAAAAACTTTCTCAATGCCGCAACGGCTTCGATCGTGGCTTTCTGGTATTCTTCCACAATTACTCCTTCGTCCATCTTTTTTATTGCAACTTTGGGAATGCGGAAAGCTATTCTTCCGCGGCGGGCTTCGAGATAATCTAAGATTGAATCGTCGTTTGTGGCGTTGAGCAGCGGAATGAGCCGGCGCAGCGGAAAGTCGGCGTAGCTGGTCGTATCCTCGTCTGCGCAATAGCGATACAGAACCGACGCGCTGCAGCTGCATTCTTCTGCAATTTCATTAATGGATTTTTTGTTACGATGTATTGTGTTGTAAAGCGCTTCTTTTAACGACCTTGGGATTGACATTATAATTTCCCTCGTCAAATTTTTACATGCCCGGTTAAAATTTTAATAGACATTTTTTGTTAATTTATTTAAGATAGTTTCGCAGCATCATTTATTATTTTTCTAATGCGCTCTAATAAAGCTTTATTATACTGTTTCCCGCGCATCACGCGTGATACAAAAGCACGATCTATTTTAAGTCTACGTGCTATTTCAGCTTTGTTATATAAGTTGTGATATTTAATAGGCTTATTCATTATAAAAGCTTATTTTTATTTATCATAATATAGTGACTAAACAAAAGTAGGAAATTTCATAATATATGTCAACAGAAAAAATAAATAAATTACCGAATGCAGAAAATAAAAATATTGGAGAGCGTTTGAGGATATTTGCAATAGAAAAATGGGGTAAAAAAGGAGCAATAAAAGAATTAGCTGCATCACTTAATATGAAGCCACAAAGTCTATATAATTATTTAAGAAATGAATCTAAACCCGGTGCGGATATATTACTTAAATTGAATGAATTAGGATGTGACCTTTCATGGTTACTTACTGGGAGATATGCAGAAACGACGCAGGAGATGGTAAAGATAATAGCACGCCATAGCAATGATGACCATCCAATAATGAAACGAATTAAAGAACTAATAAAAGAAAATCAAAGATTAAAAGAAGAGAATCTCAAATTGCGTGAAGAGATAGAAAAGCTTGAGAAGTTACTGGACGCTTTTCTTGATTATAAAAAATCAAAGACTACATAAAATCATTTATATGGAGGGAAAATGAAGGGTATAATATCTATATTCATTACAATCATAATATGCGCCTGCGCGTCGATTGGCAGTTATTACACTTATGGCGTGGATACAATAGAAGACGAATTTGACGGATATAAGATAATAAGGATGCATGGGAATTATTTGCCGGATAATGCTATAATACCTACAAGCTCTTTATTGTTTAACCCGCAAATATTCATTGATAGGGATGGTAATAAGAAATATCAATTCTATGCGGAATACACAGATAAAGATTGGTTGTTCATTCGCGAAGGAGCATCATTGATATTATTGATTGACGGCGATAGAGTGGAACTAAACGGATATGGCAGCAACAATCATAGAGAGGTAGTCGAAGGTTATACTGGCCCTGTTATAAAGGAGATTGCTATATATGAAGCCTCTAAAGAATTATTTGAGAAAATATCAAATGCAAAAGTTGTTAAATTAAAAATTAGAGGAGCTGCAAGATCAATAGAAAGGGAATTAAGCTCTAAACATATTAATAATATTATGATGTTTGTTAGAGATTATGTAAAATAATTGGACATATTAAAATCCATGACCGACAAGAAAATAATATGCCCGGTGTGCAGAACTGCAAATGCGGCGGAAGCGGAAGACTGCGCAAAATGCGGCGAAAGCCTAGAAGGCGCAAGAGCGGCTGAAAGGCGGGAAATAACGGCGGCAAAAAGAATTTTTTCCTCGGAGATTGCAATCTGGCTTAAAGCGATGGGATGGATCTATTTTGCGCTCAGTTTCATTGGCGGATTCGTTCTAATAGGCAGAGCGTTCGAATGGGTCTACAACGGCGAACGTTTCGAACGGATATTGAACCCGGCGCTATTCTCGATGGGCGTTGCGTCCGTAATAACGAGCGTAATAGTATTGCTGATATGCCTTGGCATAGCGCGCGTGATAGAGCAGAATATAAGCTTGTACAAACAAACGGGCAGAGCGTTAAAAGATTGACTTCTGTTGACGGGAATGGGAATAAGCGGTATATTAACGCATATAAAAATGCGGCGCAATGAACTCACCGGGTATGAGAATATTATTTCAAAATTATTAAAGCTTCTATGGTTTGGCAATGCCTCCGAATATAAGAGATATAACATATTATTTTGGAAGATTAAACCTTATAGCCCATTATGAAAATAAAAGAGAATTCTTACTAAAAGCGCTTAAGTCTAATATTATCTGGAAACATAAAGATACTAACTGGGGCTTTTTCGATATAGAGGAGATCGACAGCGAACATGGTTCATTCATACACGGCTATTTGGTAAAATACAGTCCAAATTACAATGAAGAGGTTGCCAACCCGGAAACTCACAATTTAGAAGAACAACAAATAAATAATTACGTTCTTGCTAAATCCAGATTTTTTCTTCATATCAACTCGGGGCTAATAACTTATCATCCGGTCGGTGTAATAATATCTAAAGAAATATTTAGGAAAAATTTTTGTAAGCTTTTTGAACATTCGTTGGAAGGTATGTTCGTCAGCGCCGAAATACAATCGATAGATGAAGAAGAAAAAATATTCGAAGCGATTAAAAAATTCAAAAAGGTACTAAAGCTGCAAATATATCTTCATCCATCGAATCCCAATAACCGCGATATATGGAAAAGAACAGACGATAGACTTAAAAAATTAGGAGCGTCAAAATATAAAGAATATTACGAAGCGCAAGAAGATGGGAACTTAAACATAACTGATGATGAGGAAATAAACAGTAAAATATCAATGGCGGACGACGGTTACGGCCAGGCTGCCGTTACAGGAGAAATGGACGGAGAGAAAAAAACCGTCAAGACAGGCGACAATCCTGTAACGGCAAAAGCGCCGGGAGACAATCTTAAGCCGGCTGAAGCGCTCGAGATATTGATGGCAAAAATAAAGGAAATATTCGGCAGGTTTAAGCATGAAGATTAAAAATATAATATTTTCATGGGATTTAATTGTCGCCTTAGCTCTGTCGGTATTATTATTTGCTCTTATCCCTTCGACTATATCCAACGAGTTTGCCGTTAAATTATATGATATAGGCATATCGGTATTGTCAATCGTATTTTCTGTATTCTTTGCCGCCATGGCAATAATAATATCCGCGTCGGATGACGACTTCGTCCGGTTCCTTGATGAAGAAGGGGATTATACCGCAATTATAGGAACCTTCAAATTTTCATTGATGATTCTGTTCGTCGCTTTGATTTATTCAATTATATTATCGGCGTCAACTTCGTACATGTTAAGCCTTGGGGATAAAGACCAATGCAAAATATTTATTGTGTTGTTCACGCTGCTGTTCTCATACGGATTATTCGCCACTTTGAATTCAACATACGACGCCATAAAATACGCGCAGTACAGAACAAAGTTCTTAAAAATTAAAAAGAAAGGCGGATAATATGCAAAATTATTTCCCTGACAGACAAAAGGAAGGGGGAGAACCCTGCATGGATAAGAAAAAGAAAACAACGGGAGACAATCGCACCGCCATGAATCATATTCGGGAAGACCTTTTAAATGCAAAAAAAATGCTGGAAGATCATGCCGCAAAACATCCTTACGTTAACATCGAACAGCAGAAAAAATATGCCGAAGAATTCGAATTTATGGAAAAACTGCGACCGGAATGGGAATAAGCGGTAAACCTACAGAATCCTATTATCATAATGAATCCAAATAGCTATCTTAAGGATTCTTTAGCCAATCTTTTTTCTTCTTCCTTCTCTTGGGCGTATATCATCGATTTAACTTCTTCCCACTGCGCCTGGAGACCCGGACAATTTATTAAATGACTCGTGTGTTTATATCTGTCGAATCGATTGTCGTAAATTTCCGACCCGTCTTTCAGCTCCACGGGCAAATAACTTCTAAAGCCGCGTCCGCGCATTATAACGTATCGCGCGCCGCATCGCTTGCAGCGGTATATATGATTCAGTTTAATCCTCATTTAACGCCGTTTATATGCCTCTTTATTATGTTGATAATATTGTTTTTATAAGGCTCGGTTAAAATCATGAACGGACGCGCAGGAATAGAGATGTTGTATGCATGTTGTCCAAATGTATAAGCAGATTTTTGTTTATGACTTTTCTTAGCAAAGATTAGCAAATTTTTATTGGTTTGTTGTTTAAGCAGATTTCCTTTTTTATCAGTTCGATGGAACAAAGTACGAGTTCTTGCTGCAATTGAAATTGTTCCTCCGAAGTGATGAATAGCTGCATAACGGAGATTTGTTGATACAACAGCAGTGGACTCAGTAGCTGAAGATTGAATTGACCGCAAGAGATTGCCGCGTGCCTGCAGAATTGCTTCGGCAAAACCTTTTCTTCGTTTCTGTTTTAGAGTTGCCGGTTTGAGAGCTTTCCAGCCGCCGCTGCCAGCACCTTGAGTACGAAACTCATTTATAACAGAGGCATACATTTCTTCTGCAATTGCAGTCATCAATTTGCGGTTCGGAAGGAATCGTTCTTTGATACTGTCGATTAAGGCATTTATTTGTTCGAGGTTATCTGCCATGTTGATTTTATTTTTTATTAATTATAATTTTGTTTACCGACCTTACGGCGGCGTTCAAGCCACGCCCCGCGGCGTTAACCGTAAGCGGTGTAGCCCAAGGCGCGGGACTTGCAAAAGGGCTACGCAATGTTTTTTATCTGCCATATACTTGATTTTAATATGTCAAAGAAAAAATATGAAAGCTAATCACAACCTGCCATATAACAGCTCGCCCACTCTCAGTTTATCTATTTGCGGAGTTTTCCGTTGGAACGCATTCCAGAAAACGGTACTATCGTCCATCATATTCAATACGACGAATATATCTTCCTTCGTTTCGTCGTCGTTAAACAAGCCGATATAAGTTTTGCGCAATGTTTTATTCGCGTCATCATTCCTATCAACATATTCGGTTAAATAAATTTCATATGGATTTTGCAGAGTTGCTTTTATGTATGGAATATATCGTTCGCGTCCGTCAGCTTTTTCGAGCAGATGCATCATCCTATCGAGAGTAATCAATGCTTTGTCGTTATCGTAAGTATCTATCAGATTCCAGTCGCGGAACTTAAGCTCGAATTCTTGCTTAATTAAATTTATCATCTGTTGCATCCCTACAGCATCGAGAGCGGGAAATTTATCCGGCGCCGTTTGCCTGTCTTTAATTTGCCTTGCAGGCAGTCGTCCGAAGTCTGCATAAGTTTTTTGACCTTTTGAAATTGCATATAGTTCGGGTATTGTGTCCCATGCAGGATAAGTCTTGCCCGGATTATACTGCCACTCCGGCGGTATATTTTTAATTTGGAAATCCGAACCGTTTGAAATTTCCAATCCTCGCTCTTCCACTTCGGCGGCGGTAAGCGGTACAACGTAACATCCGCAATTCCAATCCGAAGGCGGATAGATTGTATTCCATATCGGGTCGTCGTATCGGAATACCTTGTCGGCGTAATACGAATGGGATTTCCTTTTTGTTTTGCGGTCGATTTGTTTGTATTGCCAGTAAGGGCGCTGCTCTGCGTTTTCAATCATCATCTTGTAACGCCCGGCGGAGTATGCAACATTTGCGTTGGTTTGATAGATTGTTCTAAGCCTGCGCGGCGAACCGAGTTCCACAATTTTATCCGGGTCGATTCCGCTTTTGGGATCGTAGCCCGGAACGTCGCTTGCTTTAACGCGTCCCCACCAGCCCAGGCGTTTTAGCATCGGCTCTAAATCTTTCTTAAACTGCTCGTAAGTAATTCCTTCAGAAAAAATTTTATCGACTTCGTCTTTAATTGTCTGCAGGATGTCGAGCTTCATCGCCTTTGCAACCGTAAAAGCGCGCGCGTGCTGCTCCTGCCAAACGTCCTGCCAGTTCCAGACGAATTTATATCCTTTACTTTTATACCACTCGACTATCTGCCGGGGCGGAAGCGTGAGCAAATATTTCAGTTGTTCTGTTGTCATAATTATTTTTTATAGATTCCCGCTTATGCGGGAATGACATTAAACATTAATCCTTCCTTCAATATCTGCAATGAATAAAATCTTAGTTGCAAGATTTTCAATCTCGTCGGTTTTCATATCCGGGAAGAGAGCATAAAGCCCGGCAATGAATTCGTCGCGACTGTTCGATTTATTGGCAAGTTCGATGACTGGTTTAAGTGTATTTTCAATCTGGAACTGAAGCAATTTATCCGGCAGAGCGCCGGAAACTTTATCCCCGAAGATGCCGCCGGATTGTTCTGCAAATTCTATCTTTTTATTAGTAAGCCAATTCCAAAATTTTTTCAGCGGCGAAGGTTTGCTCAAGTACGCTGGTTCCGGCGCTCCGGGAAGCGGCAGAGTAATATCCGCCGGCGCTTCGACAGGCTCAGCGACCGGCGCAAGCTCGAAATCATCTTCTTCAAGATTGTAGTTATTCACAAAATATTTCTTAGTGAACTTCAAACCGATCTCCTTCAGGTTCTTGTCGCGTTCGGACTTGTCTTTATTAATGTCTTCCAGCTCGAACGGTTTGAACTCCGGATAGAGTCCGCTGCCGATATTGATGTCGACAATCCATTTGAATAATTGATTGAACAGCTCGGTCGGAAAGTCGCGGTCTTCTTCGCTAAGGTTCGATTCGATAGTATCGGCTCCGGTTTCGGTCGACGCGTACGATCCGACGCCCTGGCGTTCGACCGAAAGCGCGTTCGTTAGTATTGCTTTTGCGATTGCGTTGTCGCACCGCTGGAGATATTTTTCGTGCAGGTCCGCGCTTGCCGAATGCGGCTCGATTATTTGAATCGAACTGTCGTCAGGTCCGGTTGCAACCGCGTCCTGAACCATGTTCGAAAGCTTTGTCATCAAATCGTAATGATCTTCCGGCTTGGCTCCGCGGGGCAGCTTGCCGAAGATAAAAGGCATTCCGTATTTCTCTACGAAGAGCGAAAAGAAACGCATCCCTCCGCGTTTAAAAGTTACGGGCCAAAAGCAGCGCGACAATGCTTTGTCGCCGTAGGGATTATCATATCCCGGATCGTTCTGAAGCAGAATAAATTTATAAGCGTATTTCGGATCGATATTGTCTCCCACTATTGGAATTCCGTAATAATCCAGATTTGTCCTGAATAGCAAATTATTCCTGTCGTCGAAGGTAAACCATTCGCGCGGTTTTTCTTGCACTTTGACGGGCAGCAATGCGCCGTCTATTTGCGCCCAGGTTACTTCAAAAACAGAATAACCGAAAAATATCGGATTAAGACTTTGCGAAATTATATCCTTTATTTTGTTCTTATTGTCCGCGAGCAATGTTAAAGCCCGTTCGCACAGTTCAAGCTCTTTGTCCGTAGCGTCGCCCTGTTCTATGCGCCAGTCGAGACTTTTTGTAAGATTCTTTCTTCTTGCCATCAATGCGCCTACCTGCTCGTCGCTGCGTAAATCTTTGTAGACGGTCTGATCCATGTTGAGTTTACGCAGTATCGGGTCGGGATCGGGCAGGTATCCGAAGAATCCGGGGAAACCGCCGAGCGCAAACTGTCGCGTCGCGACTTCGCTCGTTAAATTCCTGCTGATTTCGCTCAGCGGAACGAACGTTGTAGGATTTATATAGAGTCCTTTAGCCATGTTGACCTCAAACTTAATAGTTATTCAAAATTCTGCTCATTTGTCTGCGCGCTCCGGAGGTGACGATAAGCGGCCCGGAATATGATTTAGCCGCCATCAATGCGAGAGCAAGCGCAAAGAAATAATCTGCATGTCCGCCGTCTTTGGATTGTTCCGCTTCGTAACGGACATTACCCGCGGAAGTTGTGACGGCTCGTACCGAATATAAATCTTCGCGAATAATTTTATCGCGCGGTATTAAAACTTTTCTGCCCTCGGCCATTATATAAGCGTTGGATGCGAGTTCTTCTTTTACTTTTGGAGTAAAGGTAACCTGTTCTACGCGAAGCTTGCCAAAAGCATCTTGAGCCTCTTCGGACAATTGATTTCCGATTCCGGTCGCGTCAATGCAAGCGCGTCTGAAATTGCTATGAGACAGAACGCCGTATAAAATTTCTCTTTGTTCGCTGTAAGGCATATTTTTTAATGCAATAACTTTTCGTGTATATAACAACTCGCCTAATTTTTCGAGTATCCAAATAACAGAAGGATTATTCTTGCGACCGACATCCATGCCTACATATAAGTCGCCTGAAATTTCCGAGAGAGTTTCGTCCAATATATTATCGCGTTCTATCGCGTTAATAATCTCATAGCTCAGCAAATGCGAGTTGGAACTCGAACGCGGAATGCAATAGAATTCTTCTTCGATTGCTTCTTGAGTAAGACCCGCAAATGAACTTTCGAGAAACTCTTTAATGTCCTTCTTTGTCGCTTTGCGTCCCAGCACTTTATCAACCAAACCCTGCTTAACGGCGTCGTCAATAGTAATCTTAAAATGGCTCCAGTTCTTCATTGTGCCGTTCTTGCCTTTCTGCACTTCCTTAATCAACTGGTTGAAATACGAATCGTCTCCGTTATGAGTGCTGATAATTCTGACGCGGTTGCCCCACATTGCCGAAGGCTTTGCGGCGGTAAACATCTTTTCCTGTTCGCGGTGATGCGCGAATTCATCCAGTATAACGTCGCCGCCCTTCGATCGAAACCTTGTAGGGTTCGAACTGATAGCGTTGCATTCGCAGCCGTTGGCAAAGCGCACGCGGTGAGCTGTAATGTCGTCTTCTTTGCTGATTACGACTTCGCCTACATACTTTGCCGCTACGTTCAGATACTTTGCAAAGAATCCGACGTAATCGATGAACTCTTCGGCGGCTGACAAATCAGCCGATGAGAACCAGACTTTGTTGTTCTTTACGTTCTTGGTGGAAAGGTCTCTTGTAACGCGATAAGCTTCCGCATAAGTTATACCAATGCGGCGGCTTTTTTCGCATATTGCGAACCGGTTTGGATTGGTTATCCAGCCTTTTTGATACTGCAAAAACGTTATTTTACTCATCGCAGCTCCGAAAACGCCCGCAGTCCTGATACGGACATGCGTTTAATTCTTCCGTAAATGCGTTTAATTTCGTTTAATAATTTTTGGGAGTGGTTTGGGTCGCCTGAAGGGAGAAGCGCCCCTTAAAAACGATTTATGAGCGTTTTTCATTTTACAGCACTCCCAATTCTTTTTCGAGTTTTTCCAGATTTTCCGGGGACAGCCCTTGTTTTACATTCCGCTCTTTTTCTAGCTTTTCATCGGAGAAGTTTACATATTCGCTCGCTCTCAAAGCCGCGACCAGCTTCCCGACCGCAAATATCGACCTCGGATTAAGATTTGTTTCGGCGTCCGTGATTGCTGCTTCGAGAAGCCGTTCGAGCCGCTCGCGCAGTTTTGCGGTTCGTTCCACTTTAGCTTTCCGCAGATCGTCCCAGCCGTCCTGCTTACGCCAGTTGTATAAAGTTTTCCTGCTAACCTCTCCGTCGAGCAGTTTAACTATCGTATCCATGCTCAAACCGTTTTCTACGAAGAGCTGCTTAGCCTTCTCTCTTACTGCCGGGTCGCCCATCGTCTTCTCCTTACAGGTTGTAGGTTGATTTAATCTGTTCCATCTTCCCGGCTTTTTCGGCGTACTCTTCCTGCAGCGCTTGCAGTTCCCGCGCAAGAGTTTCGACTTTCTTAAAATCCATAGTCGTAAAATCTTTGTCCGAAAGGAAAGATTCCGTCTCGTCCTGGATTTCCTTAACCATCGACTGCGCTTTTACGCTCAGGTCGTAGATCTGTTTTTTTAAAATTTGATAACGCCCAATTGCCTGTTCTTTCAACGAATTCATTTTTTACCCTCGATATTTGTGATTGCGGATTCCATCTTGGTGAGTATGCCGATAAGCACTTCTTTATTGTCCGCGTCCTTCTTCAATATTTCGAATATCCTGTCGATCGTTTTCTGATTCTGTTCGAGACTTTCTTTGTGCTGTTCTTCAACTTTAGTAAGCGCCTTATCGAACTGTTCCTGATTTTGCTTCAACGCGAATTCGAATTGCGTTTGAGTGGATTTAAAAGTTATACGCCATATTATAAATAATATGGCGCCGATTGATCCGTTTGCGATAGCGGTTTCGAGCAGATACGAACCGCTTGCCGGAGGCTGGTTGAGACTTTGCGTCAATGTCTGCAAGGCGATATACATTATAAAAACAATTGTATTAAGAATGTTCGCCTGGTTCATCATAAGCGAGATAAACATCGCGACCTCGAAATTATTTGAATAATCTTTGAACTAACATAAAAAACAGAGGGCGAATTATTTTTTGAAAATTTCAAAAAGTTACTCGGAGCTTATTTCTTAGTTTACGTTAAAGAAAATTACGAGGTCTACATGCTTACCTGGGTGAGCGTAATGCTATTGAGAACAGGAATTGTAAAAACAGTATGCTCAATTCCATATCAAAATCTTTCATTAAAAGATAGATTAGATATGCTTGGAGTTACGCCTAAAGAAGTAGCGCGCATCGTTGGATGCGGTACAACATGTGCATATAAAAATATTAAATCCGGGAAAGGGTGGTATTATAGCCAAATAGTTAATCTTGTCAATTTGTTGGAGCGAATGAAATGAAAAATTACAATTGGATGCCGATACTGAAAACAGGGACGTTCGTTGCAAAGAACGGCAAGAAGGTTACCTTCGAAGAAAAAGACCTGGATAAAATTATCGAAAATACCGACCTGGGCAAAGAGCCTCAGTTCGTAGTGGAACATCCAAGTTACGATAAGCTTGGCTTCGGCACTATCGCCGCGCTTAAACGCGTAGGCAAATATTTATTTGCGCTTCCTAAGACAGTCAATGAAAAATTTAAGGAAGCCGTTAACCGCGGCGAGCTGCCGGGACGCAGCGTATCGCTCGACGAGAAGACTTTGTCGTTAAGCCATATCGGGTTTCTGCCTCCGGAAGTTGCGCCGGCGGTCGACGGACTCGGCACATATTCATTTTCATCCGGCGAATCAAATCTTTCGTTCGCTTTGCCGGGCGTAGAATCCCACTTTGCCGAGATTGATGAATATCAATACGAGTTCGCAGAAGGCGATAAACATGAGTTCGCAATGGAAATATCCCGCTGGCCGTTTAGCCAGATAAAAAATCTCTTCCGGAACATTAAGAATGCGTTCATCGAAAAATACGGCAGGGAAGAAGCTGACCAAATACTGCCCGAATACGATCTCGAAGTTATAGGCGATCCTCCTGTAATTATAGAGAATAAAGATTACGACGAAACAAAATTATCATCCAACAACAAAGGAGACGACATGAAAGTCGATTTGAGCAAATACGATTTCAGCAAAGTCGATCCGGAACTTAAAGCCGCGCTGGAATCGCTGCAAAAAGAAAACAAAGAACTCGGAGTGCAGCTGCAACAGGCAACTCAGACCATATCAGCCGCGCAGCTCGAAAAAAACAGGAACGAAGTTCTCGCCTTTTGCGAATCGCAGGAGATGAAATTGAAAATACTTCCGGCAGAAAAAGAAAAAGTTGTAAACCTTCTGCTTGCAGTTAAGGAAAAAGGCAATCTCGAATTTTCATCTTCTTCGGACGGGGCGGCTGAAACGAAAGTTCAGTTCAGCGCTTACGATTACCTTAAAGATTTGCTTAAACGGCTCCCTGACAAAATAGAACTGAGCGAGATTGCAACAAAACAAACCGCAGGCGACAACAAACTTGCAGATTATCAGATACTTGGCAAAGAGATTGCATCGTTCGTTAATCCAAAGAAAAATTAAACGTCAGTTAAAATTAAAGGAGAATAATAATGGACTTGGTAAACACTCAGGAAAACAGCAAGGCGCAATTGTTCGCGGGCGATTTCCCGCGCGTATTGATGCCTGTAACAATAGCATCGGGAGCGGGCATTATTACGGCCGGAACCGTCCTTGGTAAAATAACCGCTTCAGGAAAATACAAAGCATACGACGACGGCGCATCCGACGGCAGCGAAACAGCTAAACTGATACTCGCTGAAGACGTCGACGCTACGAGCGCGGACGTAAACGCAATGGCTTACGCGGCTGGTCACTTCAACGAAGACGCTCTCACCGGATTGGACACCGCCGCAAAAGCGGATTTCGAAGGCACTCCGATTTTCATCGGTAAAATCGGATAAGTTAACAATCAATTAACGGAGAATAAAAATGGCTATTCAAATTAACCCGTTCGGATTTGCGGCTTTAACCGAAGCCGTAAATCAGATGATTCCCGCTCCTTCGTTTGTGCGCGATCTGCTCTTCAAACGCGAGGAGACATTCGCAACCAAAACCGTGATGGTCGACGTTGTAGTGGGCGGACAGAAAATACTCCCGCTCGTTAAACGCGGCAATCCGGGAAAGGTAATGTCGAACACAACCCAAAAGTCGAGCATAATCGAACCGCCTCAGCTCAAGCCGAAAAAATTCTTAAGCGCGGACGATCTGTTCTATACGCGCGGCGCCGGCGCTCCCGTTTTCGTACCGGGCGGTTCCCCCGGCGAAGACCCTATACAGAACGCTCGCAAGCAGCGCTATGCAGTCGAGCAGAAAGATATGTTCGACGCAATTAACAGAACGATCGAATACCTATGCTGCCAGGGACTGCAGGGATCTTATTCGGTCGCTCAAGACGAAGGGACATGGTCAATCGACTTCGGTATGCCGGCTGCGAATAAGCCGACCCTCAGCTCGGCAAAATGGGACGCTCCTACGTCTTGCACGCCGATTAAGAACTTAAGGCAGTGGAAGTTGATCGCTCAGAAAGCATCAGGAAAAATACCTACGGTTGCAATAATGAGTCCGGCTACGTGGGAGCTCTTCATTGCCGCAGACGAAGTTGTGAAATATATGGACAAGCTGAAAATTAACATCGGACAGGTTCAAAGCGATCCGGCCGTTATCTCGGCAGGCGCAGAGAAGAAAGCAACAATCGAAAATATCGACATCTATGTGTACGGCGGCGTATATACTGACCAATCCGGAACACAGCAACAGTTAATTCCTGACGGCAAAGTTGCATTGGTATCGCCCAGCGCAGACAATCGTCTGCTGTTCGGCGGAATTGACGACCTCGAAGCAGGAACGGTCGTGGCTAAGTACTTTAGTAAAGATTGGATTGAGAAAGACCCGAGCGGTTTGTGGCTGCTTGTTCAATCAAATCCTCTTCCTGCATTCCAGGAGCCGGCTGCAAACATATATGCAACTGTTGTTTAATTAACCGCGGGAGGGTAAAACCTCCCGCATTATCAAGGATCCGATAATGGCTTACTCAACAATAGATAACGTAAGTAAAAAGATAGATCAACAAATACTTATACAACTTCTGAACGACGAAGGCAGAAACGAAGCCGAAATCGACCTGACGGACAGCGATGACGAAATAGTCGTACGCTTCAACCAGATAGCCGAAGAAGTTGCGGAAGAAATAGACACTTATCTGCGCGGACGCTATAAACTGCCGCTGAGCAAAAGTTCTTCGATAATACAATCAATAAGCGACGACAGAGTTATTTACAATATCAAGAAACGAAGAATGCGCGATGATATTTCAGCGAGCGAACAAAATATTTACGACGAGACGACAAAGCAACTGATTATGATACAGCGCGGCGACATCGTACTGGACGCCGATCCGGTTTCGGCGGATACGGTAGGGCTCGCAGGAGAAATACGAGTGAACAAAACCGCAAGCGACAAAATATTCAACAGCGACATGTGGAAAAAATATTGAGCGAATAATATGACAAAGGCGAGCATTAAGGAAAAGCTTTACAACGACGCTCTGGTTGCCGTCGACAAAATATACGAATCAAATCAGCTGACAATCGAAGAATCGATAGAAAAACTGAACGACTTGAAAACGCAAATAGACTTGAGAATCGTACTGCTTAAAGGACTCGACAAAAAGGAAGAAGAAAAATGATGCGGGCATCGGAAAACTGCTACAAGTTGATCAAAAGTTTCGAAACGCTGCACGACGGCGATTTGTCGTTAATAGGATTGCAGCCGAAGATGTGCCCCGCGGGGATATGGACGGAAGGCTACGGACACGCAATCCTATACAACGGCAAACCGCTGAAAGGCGAAGAGAATAAAGAACTTGCTTATAAATTATCGACGGTTAAAACCGAAGCCGAAGCGGAAGAACTACTTAAGAAAGATGTGGAAGTATTCGAAAAAGGCGTTAACAATTTGCTAAAAGTAAATGTAAATCAAAATCAATTCGATGCACTTGTGGATATTGCTTTTAACATTGGCTTAGGAGCGTTGCGAGATAGTACATTATTAAAAAAAATAAACATGGGCGATTTCAAAGGCGCGGCTGAAGAATTCCTTAAATGGAATAAAAGCGGCGGCAAAGTTCTGCCCGGTTTGACAAGAAGACGAATGGCTGAAAAAGCGTTGTTCGAAACTCCCGTTCACGACGTATGGATAGCGGAAGAACATATACCGGAACCGAAAGGTTTTGAAATATTGCGGGGAATAAAATGAGCGACAGAACGAAAAACATACTCAAGCTGATAATAATAGCCATAAGCGCGGCGTTCGCCGGTTATTTCGGCGGCAACCAGATATATCCGCTGGTTGAAGAAGGCGTAAAAACAGACTCTACCATTATAGTAAAAGAAGTGCGTACGGTAACCACGAATGAATTTACCGCCGAAGCAAAAGCAAAGATTAAAGCGCAGCTTTTGGACAGTCTTAAAGGCTTAATTAAACCGGAATTGAAAGTTATTTATAAGCAAAATAAAATCAATATAGATTCGATATATGCAGAGGCAAAAAAGCAGTATGAGAAAGAATTAAGCGAAAACGGACCGAGGATATTCACGTCAACGGTAGATACGAATTACGTAGCGAAAGATTCTTCCGGAAGAACACGCGACAGTATACACATAGTATCCGAATTCCGATCGCCAATACCTCTCGCATTGGCGAGTCAACATTTAATTTCGTTACAACATTATTCATATGACTACGACAGGACAATAAGTAAGACGGTCAATACTACCAGAACAATAACAAAGAAAAACTTGTGGAGCAACGTGAGCCCCGGCGTACTGGCGGCATACGGATACGGAATTAAGAACAAAACGTGGGATTTTTTCATAGGCGCCGGCGCTTCGATCGACATACAGGGATTAATTAAAACACTAAAAGGAGAATGATAATGAAAAGCGCAACAACATTAATAGCAATAGTAATCTTACTGTTAACGCCGCTGCTGATATTTGCGGCGCAAACCGATCCCGGCGGCGAACCGGCACTAGATTTCGAGACGCTGTTCACGTCGATTTCCGGACTCTCGGCAGGAGTTCTGTTCTTCACTTCTTACGCAAAGAAGATATTGAATACAACCGGCAATCTGACTATTGCCGTGAGCGTTTTGATAAGCTTCATTCTAAGCTGCGCAGGCTATCTATTTCATGTAGGCATATTTGCCGCTATCGAATGGTATTATATATTCATCTACGGATTGGCTGCAAGCCTGATCGCTAACGGATTGAGCACATGGAGTTTTATTGAACAGTTGTTGAAAATGCTGAAATTAAAAACGCCAAAAGAAAATGGAAGTTAAAATAGAAAACATACGGGAAGCGATTAAAATCTTCGAGGATGCGCTTGGCGAAGCCGCGCTGGAACTGCCTAGGCAGGACAGAGTGAGCGTTGAAAGACTGCGCACGCTCGATCAATACAAGCTTGCGCATCCTCGCGGAATATTGGGCATACTATACGGCGGCTCAACGTATGAAAACACGAGCCGCGGCAGAACGTTACTAATGAAACGATTGATGCTTATTAACGTAGCTCCGATCATAAGATTCGTAGACAATTCAATTCAACCGAGCGAAAAATTTACAAGCATGATGCCCGCAGAATATGTCGATTTTGTTATAGATAAAATTACGGGCATCGAGGTTTTCAATCATCTACCGGGATATGAACGGAAAGTTTATCCGATAAGAGATGAATTAATTGACGAGCAAGACTACGTATGGAAATATCTCGTAACGTTCGCCGTGCCTGTCGATTTAATAGAAAAAATTAATTGAGGAACAATAAAATGGCAAATCCAATAATATCGATACCGGGCATTAAACAAATAGTTAAATGCAATATCGGAACGCTTGCGGCTACTCCGGAGGGAGTCGCCGCAGTCGGAATACGCGACAAAGCAACGATGCGCTTTGCGGCGTACAAAACCAGCAAGGACGTTAAAGGACGCCAGGGCAGGAATATGGTGCAGGCGCAAGTCGAATACGAATCGCTTCAACCTACGATGAAATATCTCAAGTCGCTTTTCGATCATATTAATCTACAATGCGACGTGCAGATAATGACGGAAAAACAATCGTTCACAGCAGGAAGCGAAGACGTGTTCAAATTTACGTCGAGTACATTTCTGCTCGGGCTTGGCTTCGAATATATGATTTCGATGGAAAGGCGATCTGTAAAAGAGCAGCTGCGCGGCGCGGCGGATTACGATACGGTTAAAGCTCTGCGCGATTCCGGAGATACTGAAACCCCTGTCGATTTCGGACTTTCAAACACAGCCGGCGAGGATGAAACGCAAAGAAGAAGAATTAACTTCCTGGCGGTCGAAGCTCCTCAGTCAACCGCGCTTTTTGAAAGCGGCGAACTGGAAGATTTTAAATACTCGATGAAAGCGGAAACAAGCGAGAACGCAACAGGACAATTGCTCGTCGACTGGATTACTCATAAAATCGAAATAACAATGCGCAACGCGTCGATTGCAAAAATCGTAGAACTGCTTAATAAAAATATAGACGCTCCCGTATTAATTAAACTCGGTAATAATGGAAGTTATTACGACGCTTTCGATTTTGCCCAGGGCGCGGTTAATAATTATACCGAAGACGACTACGAAGACAAACGCTTATCGAAAATTACGTTCGAGGGCAAGGTAAGACCTTACGAGCATGAGTTTCTGTTCGGCGCTACCTACGGAGGCACCGTAGACGATAACGGTCTTGAAGGCGGAACTCTTAAAATAGGTTACTAAGGGAGACATTAAAATGGCAGAGGAAAAAATTATTAACAAAGACCTCGAATACGAGGAATTAAACGACAAAAAAACGGGCGTTAAAACGGTATTGAAAATACCTTACACGCAGAACGCCGGCGTCGCTCTGCGCGTCTACGACGGCAAAGAGAGAATCTACTATGCGTCGACGCGGCTCGGCACGATAACAGAAACCAAAGACGGATGCGAAGCGGAACTGCGCGGAATAGAACCGGAAGGCAAACGTTACGAAATAACCGACACGGTTACGAAAAAGATAATAATGAACGGAATGATTGTATCGAAAAAACAAAATCAACCGAAGGCGGTTAATAAAGATGAAGAATGAAATCGGACAAAAAGCGGAACGGAAGCTCTACATAATCGACGGGAAGAAAGTCTATCTCTGGGACGACTTCAACTTCGAAGAAAAAGAATGGATTGATAAAGTATTGGATAAACTAAGCGGCAATCAAAATAAAGTTGAAGGCGGCTTTACTAACGAGGAAATGATCAAAACGCTTTCTATAATTCTTAAGAACGAAGACGGAACGGACGTTGACAGATCGTTAATAATAAAAATACGCGAGTCGCAGCAAGTGAAGATACTCGCGGATTTTTTTTTAACGAAATCAGTATTAGGCGCTATTATAAACGAATCTTTGAAGAATTAGCCGCGCGGGAAAAACAAGCCGCGGACGAACTTGAAGACTTACGCGGATATGATTCTAAATATTACAAAGGCAGACTGAACGCGAGCGAAACGGAAAAAATATTATTCGTAATTACAGGCGGCGACGCTTCCAAGCGCGAAGCTCTCTTGAAAACAAAAAGAAAAATTATACTCGATTATTTCTATCAAATACGGCTGAATAAATTAAACGAACTCCTCGATACGCTTGCGTACTTAAAACACATAAAGAGAGACAAATAATGGCAACGGCGGATACACTGGAATTCAGACTTACAATTGACGGCAGGGAAGCGATAGCAGTTCTCGATTTGACAAAGGGCGAATTTGTCGAAATGAACGACGAAGCGCAGAAAGCAAGCGGGGCGCTTCAAACTGCTCTTAAAAAAGTTGCGGATGTCGCCTCCGGCGCTAATAAACAACTGCAGAACACGAACACGCATGTTAAAGGATTAAACGCCGCGGCGGGTTCCACGGTGCCGGGCGTTAATAATATGACCATGGCTGTAAGTCAATTCGGATGGATATTGGGCGATGCGAACATGTTTCTGGTAAACGCCCGAATGGGTATGATGTCGATTGCAAACAATATACCGATGGTAGTGCAGGCATTTACTCAAGCGCGACAGGCGGCGCAGGGGCAAGCTACCGTAATGCAGCAATTGACAGCTGCAATCACGGGCGGCGGCGGTCTGCTGCTGGGCATCAATGCGCTTATGTTCGTAATGCAGCTGCTGCCATCAATATTTGAAGATAGCACAGAGGAGGTGAAGAAACAAAAAGAAGAAATTGACAAACTCCGTGATTCTTACCAAAAATTAAGTATACAACAAATCGATAATGAAATACAAAAAATAAAGACAAAATTATCAAGCGAACCATTCATAATTACTGCGGGTATACCTCAACTAGGAATAGAACCAGAACAAATATTCACGAGCGAAGAAGGGAAGAAATTAAAAACCCAGCTCGATTTATTATATGAAATTAAAAACAATATGGGCGACCTTACAGCGCTTGAAAACAGACGCTTAGAATTAAATGAAAAAATAAAAAATTTACAGCACGTTACGGAAGGACCAATTTCTCCTCATAATCTGGAACTTTTAGATCAATACAAAGCCGAATTAAAATCAATTAATGAAAGAATAGATTATATACGCAATAATGCAGATAGAACGAATAAAGACGTATTTAAAAAAGCGGAAGAGGAACTTGTACTGGCCCAGGAACACGCAATTAAGATGGCGCAGATTGAGGGCAATAACGACGCTATTATACTCGAAATGAAAAAGCAGCATCTTGTCGAAAGGATTAATCTGTACGAAAAATACGGCAAGGATGTAACCGCGCTGATGTACGAGCTGTACGAAACCGAAGCCGAGCTGCAGAAAGCGCTTAAAGCCCCGGATATAAAAACCGACGTAGGCGAACCGGAAGACATATTGTTGCAGGATTATAAGAACAAAGAAGAATATGAAAAAGAATTTTTGCAAAGCCAGCTGGACTCCTGGTACGCCGCGGAAGACGAAAAGATAAAAGCTTACGAAAATTATAACGAACTTAAAATAGCGCTGGACGAAGAATACCTGAGGCGTAAAAGAGCATTGGATCAGCAAGCAATGATCCATACGCTGGAAGGCACATCGCAGATGCTCGGACAGCTCGCGGGCTTATTCGGGAAACATACAGCCGCATATAAATTTTTAGCTGCAGCTCAAGCTCTTATCGATACATACAAAGCTGCAAACGTCGCGCTTGCATCTCTGCCTCCGCCTTGGAATTTCGCTGCGGCTTTAGCAGTAACAGCAGCCGGCATGAAGAATGTTATGTCAATTGAAAAGACGGACGTAACTATGCGCGGTTACGCCCGCGGCGGTGCTATCGTAGGAGAATATGGGCCAGAGATTATTGCTCCTGCTGAAGATTATGCAACAGGTATGGCAGAACTGGTAGATAGAACTGTGCGAGAGGTAAGAAATTATATGTATATAACAAACGGAGGAGCGGATAACGCAGGGATGCTGATGAAAATAGATACGTTAACGCGAAGAATAGAAGAACTCGCCTCCAGACCGGCAATAGCTTACTTCGACAACGAAGAGGCGCTTAAAGTAGGCAGATACTACGACTACGAACAGAGGACGAGCAGATGATATTGAAATTCAAAAACGGCATAAACGGAACTCTTGAAACCTGGAGCCCGCCGGCTAAGATATATAATCTAGGCAGCGTTAAGCGCAGAATAGAAAGCAGAAACCCGGGCGAAGCCGGCGTTATTGTATACGACAAGCTTAATCTTACGCTCGAATACGAAAACGGCAGCCCGGTCTATGCGGCATTCAGCGGCGATCTGAGCGCAGCCCAACGCTATATTTTCGAATTTTACGGAGTTAAAACGGATAAAAGCGCGTCAAAGCTGTTCGAAGGGCTGTGCGATTTTTCGACGATTGAATGGGCGGATAATGAAAAAAAAATACGTTTTAATGTCATTGATAAAATAAGCGCACTGTCAATTATAGCGAATGTAAGGAAACAAAGGGAAGAAATACAAGATGCCGTTAATCTCAGATCAGGCTATGCAGGGCAATATGGTATTGGTATCAGTAAAGTAAATTTAAGCGGAGTTGGAGAATGTTATGCGTTGCCCACATGGACAGTTGTATATATAAATTATACAGCTAGTAAAGGAACGCCTATAGCACATAATAATTTGATATTAGAGAAAGGAGATATATTTCAACATCCCAATATCGGTTATTATGACAATTACGGTATATTTCACGAAGGATTGGGAAAGTTTATTGTTACAGACAGCGGCTTTACAAATTTCAATGGAGTGCAAACAACCTGGATAAAAGTTTATAATCCACCTTCTAACTTTGAATATGACCCTCCAGACTGGGAAGATTTCATACCACAAATAAAATTTTATGCTAAAAAATACTACGACATGGATGATATATGCTATTATGGAATTGATGGCTATGGCAGGACTGTTGTAACCGGTTTTAACGGCATAAAGATAATTGAAGCTATATATGAACTTATATGGGGAAATTCTACCGTAATAAACAAAGTTGATCCAAGCGGATACCCAATAGCATTGGATTATTACGAAAAAACAATAGATGAAAACCCGTTTGGACATCATCCGCTCGACGCACTGAAAATGTTGGCAGCATCAATACAATGTTATATATATGTGAATAAAACAGGGGACTTAGTGCTTCATAAAAAGAGCAATATTACAAATAATCCTATACGAACTATTGTAAATATGAATAAAAAAAACGGGAATAAAAAACTCTTTTGGGACAAGCTGGTCGACGCCGTAACTGTAACGGTCAACAGCGGAAAACTGATAGACGGACAGCCGCTTGCCGGCACGGCTACGGTAAAAAAATACGCCGGCATAGAGCCGCGCAACGAACTCAAGCTCGAAATAGTAGCTCCCAATACGGTCGAAATGACACAGCAGGCGCTCGATCTTTACGCCGCAAACGCGGCAAGCGACGTTATGAATTTCTACGGCAAACGCCATTATTATTATAATCTTACGGCAAGACTTACGGACGATATGTACGATTGGGAACTGCTCGATCAGATAGACATAGACGGCGAAAGATATTTCATACAGAGCGCGGAAATTGACGAGGCGAGAACTCAGGCAACATTTGAGCTCGTGAGCGTTACCGGCTATGATTACGACTTTGAACAGGCGCGCGCGGTGATGAGCAAAGAGAAATATAATTCGTCTTCAACAGGCGTATCGTCGTCGAGCGCAAACAATGTAATAATCAACCAGAACATTCTCCCTTTGCGCGTCAAATCTTTCAATTATACGATGCTCGGGCAAAGCGCAATAAAGGTAATCGACATAAACGAAAACGAAATTGTAAACGTAATTACTATAAAATTAACAACTCCTTTTTTGAACGATACTATTTCGCAGTTCAGGCTTTACGATTCGTCCGGCACTCTTTTTACGATTGATAAAATTATGGGTAAAATGAAAACCGTCCTGGAGCCCGGGCAGGAATTAACATTGAAAAAAATATATACGGCGAACGATACGATATATCTCGAAATGCTTGCCGGCGGCGCTCAGGCGACGCAGGGCGAAGGCATGATATTAATTGAAAAATTTAAATACGAGGCGGCATAATGAAACGGAAAATATTACTGCTGGCAATTATATTTACAACGCTGCTGAACGCTCAAAATTACTATTACATCGACGGAACATCCGCGCCGAAATTCCGCATCGGCAACGACAGATATATCGAGCTGTGGTCCGACGACGATAGCAATCTTGTTAAAATAGATATTAACGGCGTTACCGCTACTGTGCTTACGTCGAATTATTTGAGCCTCCAAAAGCCGGACAGCGTCCGTCATGCGTGGAACATCCTCGGCGGGGCTGCTAATCAATTATTATATCAGGTCTCGGCGGACAGCACCGGATTTGTACCGGCGGCAGTTAATAATAAGTATCTTTACTATAATAACGGCTGGCAATGGAAGTGGGCGTGGAGCCCAGATACTACAACTGTTGTAAGAACGAACAGAACAATCTACACTACAGCTCCTCTGCAAATTGACGGATTGTCGCAGGCTGACCTTAGCGCGAACAGAACATTATCATTACTTTACAATACCACTCATTTTACCGTTACGTCAAATCAACTTACCGCTAACCAAATAAATGCATCCGTCAATAATTATGGTTTCCAAATAGGAGCGGTAAATCTTGGCGGAACATTCTCAATTACAGTGCCGCAAGATCTAAGAACATCTGCATCTCCGCAATTTAATAATATAAATCTTACTGGGATTATAAACCAGCAAGGCGCGGGCACTAATTATTTCTACGGCGACATTCAGCAATATGGCAGCAGGTCAATCTACAATAATTTTGTAAGCGGCTGGGCGGGCAGCGGATGGAGATTAGATTATGGAGTTTCGCAGGCAGGTAAGAGCTATTTAGAAGTCGATAACCTTACAGTTCGCGGCACTATGTCCGTATACGAATTGCTGCTTAACCAGATACGCGCTACGAACGGAAACGTAATAACGAGCGACGCGGCAAAAGTGGAAAGTGCGAGCGGAAATCAAATTACATTCGAAGACCCGAGCAATCATAACGTATGCCCGTTTGCGGTTAACGATTTAATAATAGCTCAATCCTGGGACGCGGCAGGAACAACTGTAAGGCAAGTGAAAGCGACGGTAACAAGCGTAAGCGGAAGGACAGTAACGGTATCTTACAATACCGGAAGCGCTCAAAAGGGCGACGTGTTCGTTCGAATCGGCAATACCTCGGACGCGTCAAGACAGGGGCTGGTCTACACCGTAACCTCTGATGCCTACGCACCTTACATTGACATCATAAATGGTGTTAATAGCTGGTCGGCATGGGGCTCGTCGTCAAAAACTAAGGCACGTTATGGAAACCTTGCGGGGATAACAGACGCGAATTTTGGAGCTTTATCGGGTTATGGTCTCTACGCTCAGAATGTTTATCTGAAAGGTAAATTTTATTTAACGACGCTTTCGCAGACGGTTGAAGATGCGTTAAATACTAAAGTAAGTCAGACGGACTTTAACAATCTTAGTAGTACGGTAGCTACACACACAACTCAAATAACTCAGAACGCAAATGCAATTACTCTTAAAGCAAACAAAACATACGCTGACAGCTTAAACGATAGATTAACAACTGCAGAAGCGAGCATCACTGTAAACGCAGATGCAATTACAAGCGAAGTGACTAACAGAACGAACGCAGACGCAACTCTGCAATCACAAATAACTCAGAACGCAAACAACATCAATCTTAAAGTAAGCAAGAACGACGTTATTAATCAGATTAACATTAGCACAGAAGGAATAGGGATTGCGGGGAGCAGACTTGATATAACCGGTACGACAACATTCTACAACGGGCAAACGCTCGCGGGAGCAATCAATTCCGGGACAACGTCAATTTCCGGGGACAAAATAAGGACGGGCAACATACGCAGCAATAACTACGTCGCCGGTTATGCCGGAACGGACTTTAATCTTACGAACGGAAATTTAACCTTCTACGGCGAATACGGCAGCGTAACGCTCTACGGCGCAACGCAGAATTATCCGATCGGATTAAATATAATTGGTAAAACGACGGGCGGTACGCAAAAAATATTGGTGCAGGCAGGCGCATACAACGACGCGGGATATGCGCGGTACGGATTTTCGATATGGGATAATACGGCAAATGCATTCTTAATGAATATCGGGTATTCTCCCGGAGCGGCAAACTTTACGGCTAAGATAAGTAACTGGAATATAACGAAGGATTGGTTAACAGATGATAATACAAGCGTTGTTATCAATGCGACTGATAAATCGATATATGCGCGTCCTCTCGGCACAGGTACAAAAACAAAATACGTTATGCTCGGACAGACGCATGACGGATCAAACTGGACGGGATATTACGGAATAAGCGCGGTTGACGGATTAAACAGATTTATATTCCGCCTCGACGATTACGAAACGAAAATTGCGGGATGGAATCTCTATTACAATAAATTATATAACATATCTGGTTCAACGGGAATAGAACTTAGCACGGCGACCACAAAAACAATAAGTACAGGATTTGCAGTTTGGGACCCGGGTTCGCCTAAGATGTTCATAGGAAATTCGACCTCTTATATGGATTGGAATAATGCGACGGCGAATACATTGACAATAAAGGGAGAAATTAAATCGTCCAAATTCTCAACAATAGCAAGCTTTGATACTACAAATTATACTGATTATGTTATCATCCAAGGTAAAAACATAAACTTAAAGGAGACAATCTCGGGCACAATATATAAAATAATTCAAAGCCCTTCAGGATTATTCATGTCAGCAATATATGGAGGAGATCTCGGGTTTATCAATGTTCGAACAAACATAATAGGTAATGGCGGCTCTTTTATTAATATAGACGGTTATAATGTCCCAAAATTTTACGGAGTTACAAACAGCCCGTCTACATATGACCGCCGTCCCGGCGATATGTATATAAATACATCTTATAAAGTATTCATATGGAACGGCAGCACATGGATACAATTAAATTAAGGAGAATAAAATGAAAAAGCTTATAACGGCAATTATAATAATGTTTAACGCGTCATTAATTGCGGCTCAAACGGACAGTACTGCAGCCGACGATTCGACAAAACTTGCAAATTTAATGCAGCAAAAAAAACAAGTGGTTGAGTTTATCGTGCAAAAACAGAGCGAAATATACGAAGCCGAAAAGCAGCTTAAAGAAGCTTACAACAAATTATCTCAGTTGAATATAGCAATACAGCTATACGACGAAAAATTAAAACTGTATAAGGAGTTGAAAAAATAATGGCGCTGCCTAAAGAACAAAAATTTATAATCTATCGAGGCGACCCCGCGCAGCTTACAATTACGCTTGACGGAGATTACTCCGGCAAGGAATTTCTTTTCGGGGCAAAGAAGGATAAAAATACAACGTCGCAAAGGTTAATAGAAAAATCAGGCGTCGATATATCCGTAACGTACAATGCGTCGCAAAACAAAAGCACAATAAATATATTGTTGGCGGAAGAAGACACACAGGATTTGACATACAATTATCTTGAATATGACCTGATTAATATTACTGACAATCGAACAGTAGCAAGAGGTAAGTTATACCTGGAAGGCGACGTTATTACTCCATACGACGGGACGGACTTACCGGCTGATGCGCAGAGGTACATTCCGTATAAGATTAATCAACTTCAGGATTTACAATTATTGCAATATCAAGCGAGCACAGGCGCGCTTATTGGCAAGAATCCTGGTGAATTTGTAGATGAGAATTTTTACAACAAATCAGAAGTAGATGCTAAAGATAATTTGTTACAAGCACAAATAACACAAGAAATAACTGACCGGGCTAATGCAGACAACAATTTGCAAATTTTTGTAGATGAGAATTTTTACAACAAATCAGAAGTAGATGCTAAAGATAATTTGTTACAAGCACAAATAACACAAGAAATAACTGACCGGGCTAATGCAGACAACAATTTGCAAATTTTTGTAGATGAGAATTTTTACAACAAATCAGAAGTAGATGCTAAAGATAATTTGTTACAAGCACAAATAACACAAGAAATAACTGACCGGGCTAATGAAGATAATTTGTTACAAGCACAAATAACACAAGAAATAACTGACCGGGCTAATGCAGACAACAATTTGCAAATTCTTATTAAACGTAATTATGAATTTTCATTTAAGATAAATGCAAGCACCGCTAATTATAAGATCGATGACGGAACGAGTTCTTATTATTTTTTGGTAAGCGGGCGTGCTGGTCATGCGATGACAATCGATTGGGGCGATGGAACAACAAATACTGTTACCTTTACAGGAAGTGACCAGCGTGTTGCAAAAACATACACGCTTACTGGAACATATACGGTTAGAATTATAGGGGAATTGTATGCATGGACAAGGATATATTGGGCAGGATTTCATTGTGAGTTTGATGTAAAGCAATTGCCAAGATATTTAACAAATATTTATATCGCTGGCACAAATACAATATATGGCAACATTGCAGATCTACCTGCTGGGGTGACGGTATTAAATATCAGTGGCTCTAACACACTCACAGGCAACATTGCAGATGCACCTGCTGTGGTGACGGAATTAAGTATCGGTGGCTCTAACACACTCACAGGCAACATTGCAGATCTACCTGCTGTGGTGACATATTTAAGTATCAGTGGCTCTAACACACTCACAGGCAACATTGCAGATCTACCTGCTGGGTTGACGTATTTAGTTATCGGTGGCTCTAACACACTCACAGGCAACATTGCAGATCTACCTGCTGGGTTGACGT